>CALBGU010000173.1 GCA_937893155.1 uncultured Treponema sp.
AAATGGTTCACGCGATTGCAAAGCCTTAGGATTTTCCCGATAATCAAAATATGACAATACAACAGGCGAAAGAATGGGGCGCGGCAGAGATTTTCGGCGCGATTGGCGTGGATTCATCTCGATTGGACGCGGAATGTTTATTGCAATGGGCAACGGGATTGAGCAAAACTCAAGTCTTGTTTTCGCGCGGCAAAGAGCTGACACAAGCGCAGGAGGCGGCATTTTGCCAAGGGGTCGAAAAGCGAAAGACGGGATTGCCGATTGCGTATATCACGGGCAAAAAGGAGTTTTTCGGTCGCGATTTTTTCGTAACGCCGTCGGTTCTTATCCCCAAGCCAGACACGGAGCTTTTGGTCGAAAAGGCACTTGAGGAGCTTTCAAAGCGCACGAACGCAAAGCACATTCTCACCATCTGCGATATGTGCACAGGAAGCGGCTGCGTGGGCTTGACGGTGCTTGCCGAAATCATCGCGCAAAAGCTGTTCCCGCGCGAAATGATACCGTCGGTTACCCTCGTGGACATCAGCGGAGATGCGCTTGCCGTGGCGAAAAAGAACGCTGCAGAGCTTATCGAAAGCGAGTACCTTGAGCGCGTGCGATTTGTGCAAAGCAATTTGTTTGAAGCCGTGCCGCTCAAGTTCGACGTGATTTTATCGAATCCGCCCTACATTCCGCACCGCGAGGCTGTGGCGCTTTTGACCGACGGGCGAGCAGAGCCGATGTTGGCGCTCGACGGCGATGTGGATTTGTTCGGGAATGCGACGGCGGAAGATGATGGGCTGGGGATTATGCGCAATTTTGTGCCGCAAGCGTTCGCACATTTGTCGCCGCACGGGGTGTGTATCGCGGAATCGGGCGAATACAATGCCGACGACACCGCCGAGCTTTTCCGCGCCGCAGGGTTTCGCGATGTCCGCATCTTTACCGACCTTGCAGGGCAAAAGCGCGACACCATCGGGCGAAAGTAAAGCATTCTGCTATTTTTTCAGAGAAAACACAACTCGGAATTCGCTACCTTCGCCGAGTGTGCTTTTTACACTCACCTTGGCGTTGTGGTATTTTGCACCGTGCTTGACAATAGAAAGCCCCAGCCCCGTTCCGTGCGTCCGAGCGGTTTTCGAGCGGCTTTTTTCGACTCGGTAAAACCGCTCGAAAATCCGCTCCTGCTCTTTTTCTTCAATGCCAATACCCGTATCTTTTACCGAAAGACACACATATTCCTGTCCTGTTTTTTCAAGCTTTACAAAAACACTCCCGTTCTCCTTATTGTATTTGACCGCATTTTCAATCAGATTGAACGTCATTTCCTGAATGACGGCGGGAACTCCGTCTATCAGCGGTTTTTCACAGCTTTCAAAACTGATGCCCACGTTTTTGCTTTTTGCAAAGGATTGTAACGACTGTATGGAATCGCGGCAGATTTCTTCCAGATTGATTTCCTCTTTTTCCATCGTGATTGACTCTTCATCGAGTTTTGAGAGCTTCAGAATATCGTTCACTAGCTCAATCATTCGCTGGGTTTCTCTGTAAATATCTTCCGAAAAACTCCGCATTGTTTTCTCGTCTGCGTTTCCGCTTTTCATAATTTCTGCAAACCCCGAAATGCTTGTAAGCGGCGTTTTCAGTTCGTGGGTTACGTTTGCAGAAAACTGCCGCCGGATTTCTTCGCGCTGATTTTTTTCAAAATTCTCGTCGGCAATCCGTTTGATGAACGGGGCAAATTCCACAAACGTTTCATTCTGCTCAGGATTTTCAAAATCAATGCTTCCGATTGACTGAACAATTTTCTTTGAAAGTAAGGAAGCCGCAATGCCTGAAATGATGAGCGCAGCGGCAAGCAGAAACAGAAGGCTCTGGCTCATGGCAAACACGAGAACTCCTGCCGTATACTGCTGGCATGAAACTCGGATTACGGTCTGATTCTGCGTTTTTTTTGCAACGTACAGCGTCTTTTGCAGCATCGTTGACGAATAGCGTGAAATCTTTGCGCGCCCGTTTTTCATTGCTTCTACAAACTCACTGCGCAAAGCGTGGTTTTCCATTGTGCTTGAATCCGCAAGACTGTCAAAAATCACGTTTCCGCTAAAATCGATGACTGTGATTCTGTTTTCGCTTTTTACATTGCTGAAATCAGTGAGAAGGCTCAGATAATCACATTCATTTTCAAGCTCTGAAAGAATCCTGTTTTCAAAATACCGGTAAAATGAATCGGTAAAAAGCACCGCACACACAAAATAGACCGCCGTGCCAACCAGCAGCGTATTTATAAAAATCCTGAACGTCAACGATTTTTTCTTCATCTGATTTTGTACCCGACTCCGCGAATTGTTTCTATGATGTCTTCTCCGAGTTTTTTCCGCAGATACCGGACGTGAACATCAACCGTCCTTGTTTCAATATCGATGTCCGTTTTCCAGACTTTTGACAAAAGCTGTTCCCTCGTGATTATGTTTCCCCGGTTTTCAAGTAGAACGCACAGAAGGTCAAATTCCTTTACCGTAAGAAAGATTTCTTTTCCGCCAGAGAACACCAGATGCTTTGTCTTGTTTACGGTTACACTGCCGCTTTCAAGGATTTTTTCTTCGGCTCCGGGCTTTATGTCATACCGCCGTAAGACCGCCTTTACCCGTGCAACAAGTTCCATAATCCCGAAGGGCTTGGGAATATAGTCGTCCGCACCGCTTTCAAGTCCCAGTACCGTGTCGTATTCCGATGTTTTTGCGGTGAGCATTATGACGGGAATATGTCTACTCTCTTCCTCCGCCTTGAGTTTTTTAAGAATTGCAATTCCATCTTCTTCGGGGAGCATAATGTCGAGCAGAATCAGGGACGGACGTTTTTCTTTGAGCCCCTCCCAGAATTCTGAAGGAAGTGCAAAGCCTGTACAGGGCAGATTCTGAGTATTCAAGGCATATTCAACGAGTTTTCTAATTGAATCATCATCTTCTAAAAGAAAAATCATAGCTTATCTTACACCTTTTTTTATTGCTTTGTTCAGTTTTTTCTCGGCTTTGTGCAGTTTGATTATCAGTTCTTCGCACAGAACTGCCTGTTCATTATTCAGATTGCTTGAAGCGATAAGGGCTGTCGTGTAATTCATCAGTTTTTCAGATTCCCGCTGAACTGCCAGAATATCATCAAATAAATCCTGTTCGTCTGCGCTGCTATTTTCCGTGATTCTTGCTTTTATCCCTTTTGCGGCGCAAAGAACCGTATCCGCTTTTGCTTGAAGCAGGAGCAGGGCGGCTTCAGGTTCGTTCAGAAGACGGTAATTCAGCATTGTCTGAATGTCGTTTTTTTCGGGGAGGGCAGAAATCCTATCTTCGTCCTTCACAATCTTTGTAACGAGCCTGACCATCAAATTCAGAAGCGGAATCCAGAGAATCGTCATTAAAATGTTGAACAGCGAGTGAGCATTGGCAATCTGCCGTGCAATGACTGCCGTTTCAAATCCTTTCGGACTTACGAAAATGACGAGTTTGGCAAAAAGAGGAACTATCCAGATAAAAATAAGTGCACCAGACAGATTAAAAAGTGTGTGTGCCACTGCCGTTCGCCGTGCATTTTTTGACTGCCCGATTGAAGCGAGAAGGGCAGTTATTGTTGTTCCGATGTTGTCGCCGAGGAGAATCGGGATTGCGCCGCTAAGACCGATAATACTCGTCATGCCGTCACCGATGTCGTTCTCCGCAATGTTCTGCAGAACCGCGATAGTCGCACTTGAACTTTGAACAATGATGGTCATCAGCGTGCCTGTCAAAACTCCCAGAACGGGAATGCCTGAAACACTCTGAATCATCTGACGGAAGATTTCGCTTTTTGCAAGCGGCTTCATTACGTTGCTCATCGTTTCGATTCCCAAAAACAGCAGACCAAAGGCAAAAATCGCCGTTCCGATGTGCTTCCACTTTTGATTTTTAGAGATGAACGAGAGCAGAAATCCGATAAACACGAAAAGATAAATGTAGTTTGACAGCTTGAATGCGATGATTTGCGCGGTGATTGTAGTACCAACATTTGCGCCGAAAATGACCGCGATTGCAGCAGGCAGACTTATTATTTCCGCCGATACAAAACCGATGACCATAACGGTGGTTGCGCTTGAACTCTGCAGGATTGCCGTGGAAAGTGCACCTGCAAGAACTCCCAGAATCGGATTCCTTCCCAGTGCAGAAAGAATCGCCTTGACTTTTGTGCCTGCGGCTTTTTTAAGGCTCTCGCTCATAAGATTCATTCCGAAGAGAAAAAGCGAAAGCCCGCCCAATAACCCTAAAATGATTTTTACGTTTTCATTCATAGTGTACCTCTTGCTTGAGTCAGAGTATAGCTGATGAATGTTAGAGCAGAGAGTGAACTTTGTTAAATCCGTGTAAAATACCCCTTCCGCGACACCGCCGCCCTCTTTGCCGTTCCTAAAGCGCACTCCTCATGGGAGAGGAGCAAAAAAAATGCGCTCCGAAGCAGAATCGCTTGAAGCGCGTTTTTTTATCGCTGGTATCACACCTTGAACAAATCGATTTGAGAGCCGATTTTGTTGATTGCCGCGTGTACGTCCTGCGAAATGCCGAGCAACTTGCCGCCGCTTTCGTCCACGTTGTTCGCGCCTGCCGACATATCGTTCATACTTTCCTGCATTGATGCCGCCGTTTCGCGAAGAGAGCGCATTTCGTTCAAAATAGCCTTGTTCTTGCTTTCCATTTCTTTAGAAGCGTCCTGAACATCGCTCTGGCTTGCGTTCATCGTGCGAAGTGCCTCGTTAATCTGCCGAGAACCCGCGTTCTGCTCCGCCATTGCGCCCTTAATGCTTTCCACAATTTCGCTTGTGCGCTCAATATGCTCGTTCACGGCGTTCAGCGCGTCGCTCGACTCGCTAGAAGCGTTTACAACCTGCTTGATAGAGTCTTTGATAATCGCAATTTGCTCACCAATAGCCGCACTCTGTTCGCTTGACGTTTCCGAGAGCTTTCTGATTTCGTCTGCAACAACGGCGAATCCCTTTCCTGCCTCTCCTGCGTGTGCCGCCTCAATAGCCGCGTTCATAGCCAAAAGGTTCGTCTGCTCTGCAATAGAAGAAATCGTCGTGTTCGCCTCAAGCAACATTTCGCTTTGGCTTTCTATCATCTT
>CALBGU010000174.1 GCA_937893155.1 uncultured Treponema sp.
GAGTTCGGGGCGTTACCAATTCCGAATCGACACTGAACGGAGCGGCGGCAACGGGAAAAAAGGCTTGGATTTCGTGGTTGAAGATTCGTATACGGGCATGGCTCGCTTGCCGCAGACGCTTTCAGGCGGCGAGACGTTCGAGGCGTCGATTAGCCTTGCGCTCGCGCTCACGGAGGTTGTGCAAAATCGAAGCGGTGGGGTTCGCCTTGAATCGCTGTTTATTGACGAGGGATTCGGCACGCTTGACGATGAGGCTCTGAAAAAGGCGATGGACGTGCTGCGGAAAATCCAAGAAAACCGCGTTGTCGGTGTCATTTCGCATGTGAGCGATTTGAGCAGCGAAATCCATTCCCGCATTTTTGTAAAAAAAGAGCGCACGGGAAGCACGGTTTTTGTAAACGGCGTTCGCTGTGTGCCGCATGATTCCGATTCGCTCTTTTGAGCAAAAACTGATTTTATATGCAAGATTATGCACTGTTTTTGCATAAATATTGACTATAGACGCAAAAAGATGTATAGTGCTTGCATAATCTGCAATTTTAGAAACGGAAATTTTGTTGCGGAAATAAATAGGAGTATATATGAAGAAGATAGGTGGTGTAATCGCGGCGGCTCTTTTGGGGATTTCATTGATGAGCTGCGGAAAGAAAGCGCAGGTTGAGATTCATTCAATCGATGATTTAGTGGGCAAAACGGTCGGCTGTCAGGCAGGAACAACGGGCGAACTTTATTTAAACGAAGAGATTCGCGGCGTAAAAGTTAAGTCATTCAAGACGGGCATTGAAGCGGCTCTTGATTTGAAAAACGGGGCGTGCGATGCGGTTGTTTTGGACGAGCTTCCTGCAAAAGAAATCGTGAAGCGCAATGATGATTTGACGATTGTAAGCGCTCCTTTTGCTTCTGAGGAATATGCGATTGCAGTGCGAAAGGGCGATACTGAGCTTCTTTCTTCTATAAATAAGACGATTATGGATATGAAAGCTGACGGCACGTATGATATGTTGGCAGCAAGTTTTATGAATGCGTCTGGTGAAATAAAGGTGCCGCAGCCGTTGTTGCTGAACGGAAGCGAAACCATAAAAATGGGAACAAATGCGGCATTTCCTCCGTTTGAATATGTTGAAGGAACAAAGGTTGTCGGATTTGATGTGTCAACGTCTGAATATATCGCGAAAAATCTGGGTAAAAAACTCGAAGTTGTTGATATGAATTTTGATGGTTTGATTGCGGCGTTGCAAGCGGGGTCAATCGACTTCATTGCAGCAGGAATGACGGCTACGGAAGAGAGACGCAAGAATGTTGATTTCTCTGAGCCGTATTACTCTTCAAATCAGGTAATCATTATTCGCAAATAAAAGTGATTGCCGAACAGTTTGGCTGTCCCCCTCGTTTTTAGCGAGGGGTGTAGGGGGAATATTTGATAGAATCTTTTTATAATACTATGATTGCGCAAGGGCGTTGGGTGCTTATTCCGAAAGGTTTGGGAACGACGCTCTTGATTTCGTTATGTGCTGTTTTAATCGGCTGCGTGCTGGGGTGCATTTTTGCCCTTTTTAAGCTCTCAAAAAACAAAGTGCTTCAGATTATTTCTGCGGTGTATACCACTGTTATCCGCGGCGTGCCGATGGCGACACAGCTGATGATTTTCTATTTCGTCATCTTTTCGCCTTTGGGAATGAGCAACGCGGTCGTCGTGGCGATAATCGCTTTCGGCATTAACTCTGGCGCGTATTGCACCGAGATTTTCCGCGCGGGCATTCAAGGCGTGGACAAGGGGCAAATGGAGGCTGGGCGGTCTCTTGGCTTGAATTGGGCGCAGACGATGGGGAAAATCATTATGCCGCAGGCGTTCCGCACGATTTTGCCGACGTTCACGAGCGAGTTCATCACGATGATTAAGGAAACATCGGTCGCGAGTTTTATCGCGGTGGTTGACTTGCAGAAGGCGTGCGATAATATCCGCAATTCCACTTATAATGCGTGGATTCCTCTGCTTTCGTGCGCGGCGATTTACTTGGCTCTGACATTGGGGCTGACGAAGTTGTTTGCTGTGGCAGAAAAAAGGATGGCGAAAAGTGATAGATAATTGCTTGACTGTGAAAGATTTGCACTTGAGTTTCGGCGCACTCGACATCTTAAAGGGCGTGAATTTATCGGTGAGCAAGGGCGAGAAAATCGTTATCATCGGACCGAGCGGCGCAGGCAAATCGACCTTTTTGCGCTGTTTGAATCGCCTCGAGGAAGCGAAGAGCGGGCACATCGTCTTTGACGGCGTGGACATTATGGACAAGAAAACCGACATCAACCGCGTAAGAAGCCGCATGGGAATGGTGTTTCAGCATTTCAATTTGTTTCCGCATTTGACGGTGCTAGAGAATATCACGCTTGCGCCCGTAACGCTGAAGCTGATGAATGAAGCGCAGGCAGAAGAAAAGGCGTATGCGCTGCTTGAGCGAATCGGGCTGAAAGACAAGGCGAAAAGCTACCCGAGCCAGCTTTCTGGCGGACAGAAGCAGCGAATTGCGATAGTGCGTTCTTTGGCGATGAGCCCTGAAGTGCTGTTGTTTGACGAGCCGACAAGCGCGCTCGACCCCGAAATGGTGGGGGAAGTGTTGCAGCTGATGAAGGAAGTAGCCGAAGAGGGAATGACGATGATTGTCGTAACGCACGAGATGGGCTTTGCGCGCGAGGTGGCCAATCGCGTGATTTTCATGGATCGGGGACAGATTCTGGAGGAAAATACGCCGGAGGCATTCTTCAACCAGCCGAAGACCCAGCGTGCGAGGGATTTTTTGGAAACAGTGGCTGTTCATTAATTTTTCTCTTGACGGGGAGGAGCATTTCTTGCTAGGATAAGCAATAGATTTATCAGATAGCAAGGCGGTATAAGGACATGATAAAGATCGGCATCATCGGAGACAGAGGCTCCGGATGGAAAAAGAACTATTATGCGGCAGTCGAAGCCGCCCATGCCGGGGATGTTCAAGCCACCGGTGATGCTGGACATGCGCTGGTTGGCAAGCTCCTGCGCGTTGTTGCTGGCCTCGTTG
>CALBGU010000175.1 GCA_937893155.1 uncultured Treponema sp.
GTTGCGGCATGGAAGATTAGACATGAAAAAATGGCTTATACTGCTTCTAATGGCATCGTTGCAGATGTCTATTTGCGTGTTTGCTGAATCGGCCATTGTAGATGGTATTGAATGGCAATACACTTTGTCGAAAGGTACAGCTCTTGACTTAAGGCCAAGCGATGCTTCACAAATACAAGGTTCTTTGGTCATTCCTTCGACAATTGAGGGGCATCGGGTAATCAATATTCAAAGTTGTGCTTTTTATGACTGTCGATTGCTTGCAAGCGTAATCGTGTTTTCTGCGCGCGAAATCAAGTAATCCGACGTGTTTAGCTTCTGAAATCTGCGGTTTTTCCACCGAAAAGAGCCAGAATCGCTCTCGACAAACACATCTGCAACGTCTTTTATCGCATCATCGGGGAGAACAAAGCGGTATCCGCGCACAAAATCGCTCGGCTGTATGCTTTCCGACTCCTCTGCGACGTTTCCATAGAACGTTTTTGACTGCACTTTGACTAAATCGTAACGAAAAATCGTGTCTGCTTGCCATTTTTCCCCTGCAAAGTGCAGTGAAACGCCTGGATCTTCGTTTTTTCCGCCCGAAACGTTGTGAAAAAGGTTCACTCCGTACACATTCGGGAACTCTATCCCACGATTTGCGGCTTTTGCTTCCTTCAAATACCCGTTTCCGATGTATCCTGCGGCGATTGTGTTCGTCGAAAACTCATCTTTGAAGTCTGCGGAGAAAAACCACATACGATTGAGCAAAAAATACAGCGACAGCACGGTGGCGCGCATTTTGGAGCAGGTGGAAAAAGCGGCGGACAAAAAAGCGCAGAGTGAGCGTTTTGTGTCTCGATTCGCAAAAATCTATACGCCGGTGGTGTGCGCTCTTGCCGCGTTGATTGCGCTCTTGCCGCCGTTTTTGCTCGGCGCAGATTTTAAGACGTGGGTGTATCGTGCGCTTGAGCTGCTGGTTGTGTCGTGTCCGTGCGCGCTGGTGATTTCGGTGCCGCTGTCGTTTTTCGCGGGTATCGGCGTGGCTTCAAGGCGCGGAATCCTCGTCAAAGGTTCGTCGTTCATCGAACAGCTTGCAAAAGTGCGCACGGTCGTGTTTGACAAAACGGGCACGCTTACCAAAGGTTCGTTCGAGGTTACGGGCGTTAAAGGCGCGGCAACGTCGACGGAGAGCGATATTTTGGCGTTTGCGGCACACGCGGAATATTTTTCCAATCACCCGATTTCTCGTTCGCTCAAAGCCGCTCATTCCTGCCCCGAGTGCGGAAAATTGAGCGCGGAAAATGCGGAGGAAATCAGCGGGCACGGCGTGAAATGCAATCTGGGCGGAAAAAAAGTGCTTGCGGGCAATCTGCGGCTTATGCAAAAAGAAAACGTGCAGCATATTCAAAATCCTGCGCTTCAAGCGGGCGCGTCGGCGGTGCACGTTGCGCTGGACGGCGATTGGGCGGGCGTTATCGAGATTTGTGATGTGGCAAAACCTGACGCAAAAGAGGCTGTTTCGCTGTTGAAAAAAATCGGAATCCAAAAAACAGTAATGCTCACGGGCGACACAAAAGAGTCTGCGGACGCGACTGGCGCGGCTCTTGGCGTGGACGAAATCAAAAGCGAACTGTTGCCGCAAGACAAAGTGCGCGAAATTGAAACGCTGATTGCAGAGAAAAACGGCGCGGTTTCGTTCGTGGGAGACGGCATAAACGACGCGCCTGTGCTTATGCGAAGCGACGTGGGAATCGCGATGGGCGCGCTCGGAAGCGATGCCGCGATTGAAGCCGCCGACGTGGTGATTATGGACGACAAACCGTCGCGCGTGGCAGAGGCGATTTTGAGCGCGAGAAGCACTATGCGGGTGGTGCGCCAATGCGTGGCGTTTTCGCTCGGCGTAAAAATCGCGATAATCGCGCTCTGTGCGGCTGGGCGGGCGAATATGTGGCTGGCGGTGTTCGGCGACGTGGGCGTGTGTATGCTTGCGGTGTTGAACGCAATGCGCCCTCTGCTTTTTGCCAAGAAAAATGCGGCGCGCTGAACGCAACAACGTATTTTTCGCCTCCAACGGTTTGGAATGCACCGTTGGAGTGTATTTTTTGAATCCAAAGGCTTGGAGAGTAAAAATAGATTGCAATTTTTTGACTCCAAAGGCTTGGAGAGCAAAAATAGATTGCGATTTTTTGAATCCAAAGGCTTGGAGAGCAAAAATAGATTGCGATTTTCTGAATCCAAAGGCTTGGAGAGCAAAAATAGATTGCAATTTTTTGAATCCAAAGGCTTGGAGAGCAAAAATAGATTGCGATTTTTTGAATCCAAAGGCTTAGAGAGCAAAAATGTAAAAAATGGTATGCTGTCATTCTCGCGCTCGACGTGAATAATCTTCCGCTGTACCAGAGATAGCAAGGGGCTCGGCGACTGCGGGAATGATAAAAAACGGGCATACTTTCCGCAGCGCAACCAAATAAGAAAGGTTTACAACTTAGATATGATTTGATAATATAGATGTATGAAAACTCCCATTTTATCGCCGTCTTTGCTTGCGGCAGATTTTTATCATTTGGAAAAAGATATTGCAAAAATAAAGGCGGAAGGCGCGCCTTTTATTCACATCGACATTATGGACGGCGCGTTTGTGCCGCAGATTTCGTTCGGCGAGCCGGTGGTAAAATCGCTGAGAAGCCGCACGGATTTGATTTTTGATGTGCATCTTATGACTGAAAAACCCGAAAATCATATAGAAGCGTTTGCTAAAAGCGGCGCGGATTACATCACATTCCACGTAGAAAGCACGGTGCACATTGACCGCGTTATTTCTGCGATTCACGCGCTGGGCAAAAAGGCGGGCATCGCGATTGTGCCGACAACTCCAGTGAGCGCGCTCAAAGAGATTCTGCCGCTGGTGGATTTGGTGCTGGTGATGACGGTGAATCCCGGCTTTGGCGGGCAAAAACTGCTCCCGTATTGCTTGGACAAGGTGCGCGAGTTGATTGCGCTGAAGCAGAAAAATGGCTGTCAGTATCTGGTGTCGGTTGATGGCGGCGTGAACGAAAAAACGCTTCCTGACGTTTTGGCGGCGGGAACAGAAGTGGTGGTTTCTGGTTCGGCATTTTTCAACGATACGCTCGGCTGGAAAAATTTGGTGCATTGAGGTTTTTGGATTTATGAAGAATGTGCGTTTGGCTCACATTACAGCATTTGCAATTTCTCTTTTTCTATGCGCACATTCTGCATTTGCGAATGAAAAATTCGCGGCGACGGTTCATGGCTACGAATCTTTTCGGGCAAAAGACTGGGAAAGCGCGGCGATTTTTTTTCGGCAAAGCGTCAATACGCCGTCGGAGCGTTCGCCTGAGATTTTGTATATGCTGATTGTGTCGGAAATGAACGCGCAGGAATACAAAAATGTGGCTTCTGATTGCGATTTTTTCTTACAATCATATCCCGACAGTCAATATCGTCCCGCGGTGATGTTTCAAAAGGCTCGTTCTGCGTTTTGCTTAAAAGATTACAGCGGTGCGATTTTGCTTTTCAGCGATTTTTGCAATGCGAATGTGGGCAATGCTCTTTATGCGTCTGCGCTTTATTGGATAGCCGAATCTTTTTATGCGCTCTATGATTTTGATTCTGCGAAGGATTTTTATGAGCGCATTGTTGCAAATTATGCCGACGAACCGAAATACGAGGACTCAAAACGGCGGCTCGAGGAAATTGCGCATTGGGAACGCGAAGAAAAACTGTTGTATTTATTGAAAATTACGGGTGAAGAATATCTTGCCGCAAAAGAAGAATACGAGAGGGAATTAAAGCTTTATAAAAATTCTGACATTGATGGACTGCGCCAGCGGCTTCGCGAATATGGATTAAAAATCAGCGAACTGGAGGCGCGCAATGCCGAGCTTGAAGCCGAAGCCGAAAAAGCCCGCTTGGAAGCAAAAGCCGCCAATGACGCGGCTGCTGCGGCTTCTGTTTCAAAGCCGAGCGTGAGTGCGCCGCCGATGGTTGTGCCGACAAAAGCGGGTTCTGCGGTGGAAGTGCCGGTAAAAAATGGTGAAAAGGGCTCTGATGCGGGTAAAAAAAATGAGCCGCCTGAAAAAAAATCTGCGGAAACCATAATGACGGAATCCGAACTTGAGGCTCTGAAAGCGAAAGCGCTTCGCATTCAGGAACTTCTTGGAGGCAATTCCAGCGAGGAAGACGGTACGGAAAAATGAATGTATTTTATTTTATTATATCGAGTATCATACTTCTTGCTGCAAGCGGCGGTGTCGGTGCAATGATAAAAAATGCGGATAAAAAAAATGCTCAGGCGCAAGAGATTCCCGCAGAAAATGCAGTGCAGCAAAGCGAAGAACAATCTGAGTCTGGCGCAGTGGAAAAAAAATCCAAAAATCCGAAAAACATAACGGTGTCGAACGGAAAACTGCTGCTCGATATTTCTGCCAAAGACGGCAGCACGGGCATTTTTGCAATCAACAAAAAAGGCAAAAAAGAAGGTTTGTTTTCAAATACCGACGGGTACGCGAACAGCTATTTTGTTTTAAAGGCGGGAAAGCGGCAAATCCTTTTGCGCGGCTCTCGGAGCGGAAAGGCTGAATGTAGCGTGCAGGAAACGGAGAACGGTGCGCAGGTTTTTTATGACATTGAAGATACCGCGCAGGTGGCGATTGACTACACGTTTATGCCGAAAGAAGCGTCGATGTATGTGACGGTGTTTATCACAAACACGGGAAAATCAGGGCGAAATTATGCGCTCAAAGCAATTTACGACACGTTTTTGGGTGAATTGTCTTCGACAGCATTTACCTTTAACGGTGAACCGATACAATCCCGCCGCAAAATCACGGAATTCAGCAATGGCGATTGGATAATTTCGGCGAATCGGAGAACTTCGGTTGCATTTGTGTTGCCTCATTTGGAACAGTATACAGGTCTTGAATCGTTGTCTGTGGGGACTCCGGAGGATTTTTCTTCGAGCAAATGGCAAAGCGATATTGCGGAAGACAGGCTTTTTGCGTCTGTACATTCATTTAATGATTCTGCGCTCGCTTTTAATTGGAATGAAGTTTTTCTAGCCCCGAATGAAACCGCGGTGCAATCCTTTGTTATCAGTGCGGGCACGCAGGGCGCGGAGCCTGATTATATTGCGACTGCGGAAAAAATAAGGCGTGAGAGCGAACAAGGTGCAGGGGCTGAAAATGGGCAGAACGCGAAATCAGCGATGTCTGCGGAAAATGCTCCGGAGCAAATAGTGGAAGAACGCGACGAGCAATCAAAGTCAGAGACTCCTGCTGTTATTGCAATTCCGGTTGTTACGGAATCTTCTGAGCCGTCAAAACCGGTGCGAGAGGTCTCTGATTGGCAGCTTGACCCTGTTTATATTCAGTCGCTTTTGGACAGAATTTCAGAATTGCAGGCAGACGGTTCTGTTGACAAAAACGAAATCAGACAGTTAAGTGAAGAACTTGACGCAATATATTCAAAATTAAGGCAGAAAAACTGATGAGAAGACGAAATAATCTTAATATAGCTCAAAATCTTTTACGCAAAAGAAAATTTTCTGATGCAATTACGTTGCTAGAATCTCGTCGTGATATTTATCGCGATAATTTTTCGTATTATCTGACATTAGGAATTGCCTATTTGTATATTGGCGATATTGGAAATGCGCGAAGTTATTTTCAGCGGGCATCTTCGATTGATGACAGCGATGTGAATTTGCTTTTGGGGCAGGCGGTGATTTATCTTAGGAGCGGCGAAACGGATAAGGCTTTGGCGTATTATCTCGACGTGATTGACAATGACCCGACGAATCCTGTTGCAAAAAATGCGATGTCGTTTATTCAGAAAAACAGCGATTTTGAAACGATTAGCACATGGGTTGATGATGGGCGAATTGAGCAGTTTTATCCGCCGCTCGGCATAAATCCGAATGTGCTGTGCGCAGGGGCAATTTTGGGCTTTTTGATGGCTGCGGCATTGCTTTCGATTATCATTGTGCCGCGTGCTGTGCGTTCTGCAAGCAGCAAAAATGCGCATAAACTGTATCAAGTTGTGGGCTTTGAAAAATTTGAATTATCAAAAGAAGAAATTGAAGAGTCAAAAACTGCCGCTGAAAATGACGGAAAGCCTGATGATTATTATGAAAATCTTTACAACAGCATTGCAAAATATTTGCAGATGGCTGATAACAAAAAAATAAGCGATAATCGCGCTCAAGTTGAGTACAATCGGCTTATGCTCGATTCTGCTGCGCCAGAGAATATCAAAAAAAAGGCTGAATTGATGAAAGATGAATTTCGCGAGCCTTCTTTTAGCGAATTCTTAAAGGGCGGCTATAAAAATTACAAAACATTTGCTGAAAAAATGCACGATGTGGAAAATGCCGAGGATAATTTTTCGATTGAGCAAGTTATTGAAGGCGGTGCGCTTTACAAGGATTGCTGGGTTGTGTGGGGCGGTCGGTTGAGCGCAATTTCTGTGCAAGAGGACGATGCGGGGCATTCAAAAGTGCAGTTTATTTTGCACGTCGGTGAATATTCCAACGAATTTGTGTCTCGAGATGCGTATGTTACGTGCGCTGAAAAAATTCGGGCAGACCAAATTCAAGATGATTTTATCATTGTTCTTGCAAAAATTACGGGATTCAATGCGCGAGGCGAGCCGATTTTGGAGGCTACGAGAATAAATCAGCAGCCGCTCAAATAAATTTGATAGAAATTTTGAAAAAAAGCGGTCAAAAATGAAAAACATCGCGTATATATTAATATAGAGGTTTTTAGATGGCAAAAGCAAGTTCGAATACACAAGAAACAACGGTTTCTGCCGACAAAGCAGAAAAATTAAAGGCTCTTGATGCGGCGTGTCTGCAAATCAACAAGCAATTCGGCGCGGGGTCGCTGATGAAGCTCGGCGAGCAGACGAATGCGGCGGGTATCAACGTGATTCCGTCCGGCTCCATTTTACTGGACGAGGCGCTCGGGGTGGGCGGTTATCCGCGCGGGCGTGTCATTGAGATGTATGGTCCTGAAAGTTCTGGAAAAACAACGCTGGCTCTTCACGCAATCGCAGAGGCGCAAAAACTCGGCGGCATTGCGGCATTCATTGACGCTGAGCACGCGCTTGACCCCGTGTATGCAAAAAATTTGGGTGTTGATATTGATAATTTGGTGGTATCGCAGCCAGATACGGGCGAACAGGCGCTTGAAATTGCGGATAAATTGGTCAGCTCAGGTGCGGTAGACATCATCGTCATTGACTCGGTTGCGGCGTTGACTCCGCAGAAGGAAATTGAAGGCGAGATGGGCGATAGCGTGATGGGCTTGCAGGCGCGATTGATGAGCCAAGCTCTGCGAAAATTAACGCCGATTGTGGGAAAATCAAACTGTGTCGTTGTTTTTATCAACCAAATTCGTATGAAAATCGGCATTATGTTCGGTAATCCTGAGACAACGACCGGCGGTAATGCGCTCAAGTTTTATTCGTCTGTGCGTCTTGAAATCCGCCGTTTTGAAAGCATTGACGGCAAGGGCGATGAGGAAGCGGCTGGAAACAGAATTCGCGTAAAAATCGTGAAAAACAAGGTTGCGCCGCCATTCCGCAAGGTTGAGCTGGATTTGTATTTCGGCAAGGGAATTTCTGCCACGGCGAGCATTTTGGATTCTGCGGTGAAACACGGGCTTGTGGATAAAAAAGGCGCGTGGTATGCGTATGGCGAAGACAAAATCGGGCAGGGCAAGGAAAATGCAGTGCAGTATTTTGAAGACCATCAAGATTTTACGATGGAACTCGAAAATAAAATCCGCGCCCAGATTTTCCCCGGACAGATTTTGCGCACAAAAGAGGGAAATCCGATTTCGGACGCAGAACGAAGCGCGATTCTCGCGGAAATGCAAAGCCGCGGGGTAGGCGGGAAAAAAGAAATGGCAGCTGGAACTGAGCAAAAAACAGATGTAGGAAGCGAGGTGCAATCTTCTGGAGAAGGTTCTTCGGTAAGTGCTGCTGATTTGGCAGCGGTTGCAGGTGAAATTTCAAGCGAGGAAGCGCCGTTCTAATGTGCGAAATTGCAGTATTAGGGCTTGGCACTAACAAAGCGTTTGGTTCGCTTTCTGGGCAAGATTTGTTGGCAGAAGCGTGCAAGGCTCTTTCGTTAGTGCTTAGCGGAATGAAAAAATCGTCTGTGTACAGGACGAAACCAATGTATGTGGTTGACCAGCCGGATTTTTTCAATATGGTTGTTGCGGGTGAGTTTGAAGGCAGTGCGGCTGATTTGCTTTTGAAAATTCACGAAATTGAAGCTCAATTCGGGCGAAACAGAGCAAAAGAAATCCGTTTTGGGCAGAGAACGCTTGATATTGATATTGAGCTATTTGGTTCTCAAAAAATTTCTTCAGATTCGCTCGAAATTCCTCATCCGCGCCTTTTGGAACGGGATTTTGTGCTTGTTCCGCTTGTTGAATTGCTCAAAAACGGCGCGGTGTCGGTGCCGAATTCTGAAATATACATTGACGCATTGGCAAAACGAGGAGTAGCGAACGTAGAAAAAATCGAGGCTGAAAAATAAATGGCAGAACACGTTTTTAAGGCAGGAAGCTATGAAGGCGCGCTCGGTTTGCTTTTGAAGCTCGTTCACGACAACAAGGTGAATATTTACGATATTCCGATTGCCGAAATCACCGACCAATTTTTGAATTATTTGGATAATCTGAAAGAAACTGATTTGGAAGACCTTTCTGAATTTTACAGTCTTGCTGCAAAATTGATTTATATAAAAAGCAGAATGATGTTGCCGCAAGAGAGTGATTTTGACGATGATGATTGGGATTTTGATGACGACCCGCGACAAGAATTGGTGGAAAAACTGATAGAATATCAAAAATTCAGAAAATTATCTGAATTGATGGAAAAAAATGAGGATATTTCTGAATGGCGGTTTGAACGCAGGAATATTGAGCGCTATTTGCCAAAAGAGGAACGGACGTGGGAAAAAGTTGATTCTGCGGCGGTTTTGGGCACGCTCCAGCGTGTTTATAAATCGTTGATGAAAGTTGTTTCTGATACCAAAATCCTTGATGTTTATGAGGAAATTTCCGTAAATGAAAAGATTACTCTTATGACGGAGTTGCTGCGTAAAACAGGATTTTGTATGTTTTCTGAGCTTTTGACGCGCGTTGGAAATCCGTTGGATATGGTTTGTGCATTTATGGCTGTGCTTGAAGCTGTAAAATTTCGTATAATTGTTATTTATCAAAATCGTCTTTTTGAGGATATTAAGATTTGCCCTCGCGAAAAAGAAAACGATTATATTGAGGATTTGAAAAATGCTGTCGGAAATGACTGAATCTGATTTTGAAAAAGAGGCGGCATTGGTTGAAACGGTGCTTTTTTTGGAGAGCGAGCCGCGCGATGAGGCTTTGATTTCAAAAATTTCTCATTTAGAGCTTGAAAATGTGGAAAGTGCTATCGAAAGGCTCAAAGTGAAATATCGTGCAGAAAATAGCGGAATCCAACTCGAAAAAATTGCGGGCGGCTGGATGCTTGTTCCCAAAAAAGAAACGTGGGGAATCGTTCATGAGCGTTATGGCAACAAAAATGAGGGAAAACTGAGCAGAGCAGCTCTTGAAACTTTATCGATTATTGCGTATTCTCAGCCTGTAACGCGCGCTGAAATTGAGTCAGTGCGCGGTGTAAGTGCGGATAATATGATTCGTCTGCTGGTGGAACGCAAGCTGGTGCAGGAAGTGGGGAAAAAAGATATTCCCGGTCATCCTGCCGAGTTTGGAACAACTGACGAATTCTTGAAATATTTCCATCTTAATAGTATTGCCGATTTGCCGAAATTAGATGAATCGGAGGAAGAGAGGTTTACCCTTGCAAGATGAAAAAATGCGATTGCAACTTTTTTTGGCGCGGTGCGGCGTTGCGAGCAGGCGTGCAAGCGAAAAAATCATAACTGACGGGCGTGTAACTGTGAACGGAGCCGTTGTTACGGAACTTGGCACAAAAGTTTCGGAAACCGATTCGGTGTGTGTTGACGGAAATCGCGTAAAAATCGAAGAAAAAAAACGATATGTGCTTTTGAATAAGCCTGCGGGCTATGTGTGTTCGATGTCCGACGAAAAAGGGAGACCGACTGCGGCAGATTTGCTCAAATCGGCGTTTCAAGAGCGGCTTTACAATGTTGGTCGGCTCGATATGTACAGCACTGGCTTAATAATTTTTACGAATGACGGCGATTTTGCCGCAAAAATGTCGCATCCCAGTGCCGAAATCGAAAAAGAATACGAAGTTGAAAGTAGCTTGCCGCTTCCGCGCGATTTGGCTCAAAAATTTGTTGCGGGCATACGCGTTGACGATGTGTTTTATCGCGCAAAATCTGCAAAAGAAATGAATAGTCATAAAATTCGGATTGTTCTGATTGAGGGAAAAAATCGCGAAATTCGGCGGGTTTTTGAAAGCCTTGAAATCGGAATTCGGCGGTTGCAGCGCATCAGAATTGGAAATGTAACGATTGATTCATTGAAAGAATCTGAATTTAGGGAACTTTCTGAAATGGAAGTGAAACAGCTTGAAAATCTTTGTAAAAGAAATAAATAGGAGAAATTATGGTTATTGCAATAGACGGACCTGCAGGGACGGGGAAATCTACCATTGCCCATCTCATTGCTGAAAAACTGGGCATAACGTACCTTAATAGCGGCAGTTTTTATCGTGCAATTACGCTTGCTGCGCTTGAAAACGGTATTGATGTAAAGGACGAATCGGCGCTTTTGGCGTTTGCGAAGAAACAGCGGCTTGATTATGTGAATGCAAGGTTGGTCTTAAACGGCGTGGACGTGGAGGGTAAATTGCATTCTGATGCGGTAGATGCGGGTGTTTCCGGCGTTTCATCGGTGGTTGAAATCCGCCATCTTGTGAATGCTCGGCTTCGAGAAATCACAAAGAGTCAGAGCATTATTTGCGAAGGGCGCGATATGACGACGGTTGTATTTCCGAATGCGGAGTACAAATTTTATCTTGATGCCTCGATTGATGTGCAGGCTGAACGGAGATTCAAGCAGGGCGTTAGCAATCTTTCTCTTGAGGAAATCAAAGAGGCAATCAGAAAACGTGATGAAATGGACAAAAATAAAGCGGAAGGTGCGCTAAAAATGGCTGAAGATGCTATATATTTAGACACATCGCTATTGACCATAAAAGATGTTTGTGAGATAATTTTAGGCAAAATACACGTATAAGGGTTTATTATGGAACAGATGGAAGTGGAAAAGAATGAAGTTTCAAAGAACTCCATTCAGACACAATTATTTGAAGAGTCTCTGAAAAGTCTCGGGGCTTTGGAAGATGGTCAGTTGGTTGAAGGTACGGTCGTTGATGTAACGGCTGAGTATGTTTTTATCGATATTGGCTACAAATCGGAAGGTAAAATTCCTGTTGCAGAATTTGCAGGCAATTTGCCAAATGTTGGTGAAGTTATCACTGTCGTGCTCATCAAAAAAGATGGTCGCGGTGGTCCAGAGATTTCAAAATCAAAAGCGGACGCAAAGCAACTTTGGAAAGATTTGCGCAAGGCGTTCGATGAAAAACTTCCGATTGAGGGTGTTGTTGAAAAGACCGTGAAAGGCGGTTTTGAGGTAAACCTCGGTGGCGATATTCACGCATTCTTGCCAATCAGTCAGTCTGACAGCCAAAAAGTTGAAAAGCCTGAGAAACTGTTGGGGTTGAAAGCAGAGTTCTATATTGAACGCCTTTTCTCAGACAACAAAGCAAATGTTGTCGTAAACCGCAGAAAGTATCTTGAAGAGCAGATTGAAAACAATCGCGAAAGATTCTTCAAAGAAGTGAACATTGGCGACACTGTTAAGGGAACTGTAAAGAGTTTCACAAGTTTTGGTGCATTTATTGACCTTGGCGGTTTTGATGGTCTTCTTCATATCAATGATATGAGCTGGGGACATGTTACTCGTCCAAAAGATTTCGTCAAGAAAGGTCAGGAAATCGAACTGAAGGTTATTCGTCTTGACCCAGCAGAAAAGAGAATCAATCTTTCTCTCAAGCACTTTACTGAAGACCCGTGGGTGCATTTTGAAGAAAAGTACCATGTGAATGATGTTGTTTCTGGTCATGTGACAAAATTGACAGAATTCGGTGCTTTCATTGAACTTGAAGAAGGTATTGAAGGTTTGGCTCACATTAGTGAATTCAGCTGGACGAAGAAAATCAGTAAACCTTCTGATATGCTCAAGCCGGGTGATGAAGTTAAGTGCATGATTTTGGGCTACGATATTCAGGCTGGACGCGTTTCGTTGGGCTTGAAGCAGGTTACTCCGAATCCGTGGGATACTATCGACCAGAAATATCCAGAGGGAACGAAAGTTACTGGAAAAGTTGTGAAGATTACCAATACAGGCGCGTTTGTGCAGCTTGAAGAGGGAATCGATGGTTTCTTGAATTCAGATGATATTTCTTGGACAAAGAAAGTTAAGCATCCCGGTAGCGAGCTTACAGAGGGACAGGAAATTGAAGTCGTGGTTATTAACTGCGATACAGAACAGCACCGAATTCGCGTGGGAATTAAGCAACTTACCGATGACCCATGGCAGAAGTTTGCTGATGAATACAAGCCGGGTTCTACGCTTGAGGGCGAAATCACAGCAATCAATGAGTACGGTGTGTTTGTAAAGGCACCGGGCGGAATTGAGGGATTGGTCAATAAGAGTAATCTTAGCGATGATCGCAATGTTCCGTTTGAAGAGGCAATCAAGAGCTACAATGTTGGCGACAAAATCAATGTTTTTGTTGTCGATGTGAATGTTGACCGCTCAAGAGTTGCATTCTCAGTTCGTGAGTTCAAGAAGAAGCAGCAGCGAGATGAGCTTTCTCAGTATATGTCATCTGTGAATGATGACGATGAGGGAGCGTTTACGCTTGGTGACTTGATGAACCAGAAGAAAGAAAACAAATAAGCATTTTGAATGGCACTGGGCATCAGATGACTGATTTAAAAAATATCAATTCGTTAAGTCTTGATAAATTACAGATACTGATTGATGTCAGTGCTAAAATCAATTCAAATTATTCTGACTTGAATGCATTGTTGATTTATATTCTTGAATCAGCAATGCTTCTTGTGGAATGCGAATCAGCGTCGCTATTGCTTGTTGATAAGGAAACGAATATTCTTCGTTTTGCTGTAGCTCTTGGACCTAAGGGCGCGGAAGTGATGAATATTCCTGTTCAATACGATAGCATTGCTGGTTGGGTTGTAAAAAATAATTCACCGCTGATTGTAAATGATGTGGCAAACGACCCACGTTTTTTTGATAAAGTTCAGGAAAAATCTGGCTACGTTACAAAAAATATGATTGCAATTCCGATGCGCCTTGAAAATGAATGTTTTGGTGTCATTGAATTGCTCAATAAAAAGGAGCAAAGACTTTTTACTGAAACTGACCTTGCAATGCTCGATATTTTGAGTGTGCAAGCTGTCGTTGCATACAAGAATGCTTCAGTTTTTCAATCTGCGCAAAACGTTATTTCAAATCTGAAGGATTCGCTGCTTTTATCAAATGAATATCATAAATTTGTTTCAAAAAGCCCTGCAATTCTTGAATTGTTGAGAGTTGTGAAAGAAGTGGCTGATACGAATTCTTCCGTGCTTATAATGGGAGAAAGCGGCGTTGGCAAAGAGCTTTTCGCGGAACAGTTGCATTTGAACAGCAATCGTCGGTGTAAACCGTTTGTAAGAGTGAATTGCGCTGCGTTGTCGCCAACTTTGTTGGAAAGTGAGCTTTTTGGGCATGTTCGCGGTGCTTTTACCGATGCTGTTGCTATGCAGAAAGGTCGTTTTGAAACTGCTGACGGAGGAACGATTTTTCTTGACGAAATCGGCGAATTGCCGCTTTCGGTTCAATCAAAATTGCTTCGCGTTATTCAAAGCCGGCAGTTTGAGCGTGTCGGTTCTAGCCAAACGATTTCGGTTGATGTGCGCATTGTTGCTGCAACGAATAGGGACTTGGAAGAAATGGTGCGGCAGGGAACTTTTAGGAGCGATTTGTATTATCGCTTGAATGTTTTGCCTCTCACTGTGCCTCCTTTACGCGATAGAAAAGAGGATATTATGCCTCTTGCGTTGTTCTTTATGAAAAAGTTCAACGATGAAACGAAAAAAAATTTTGTGGGGTTTTCAGAAAATGCGTTGAATGCCCTGTTGAATTATTATTGGCCTGGAAATATTCGCGAACTTGAAAATTCCGTGGAACGTGCTTGTGTGTTGGGAACGCCTCCGTATATTCAAGAAGAAGATTTGAGAATAAAAGGGGGAACGACTCAAAATACGGCAGTTGTTGCGGGTACTGCTGCAAACCAAATTTCTGATTTTGCGACAGGAGATGATAGATCGCTAAAAAATGCTGTTGACAAGTTCAAAAAAGCGTATATTAAGCAGATTTTGATTGAAACGAATTGGAATCAAACAAAAACTGCAAAAATTTTGAGAATTCAAAGAACTTATGTGTCGCGATTGCTAAATGAATTGCATATTCGTGATGAAAAGTGATAAAAATGAGGTTAATGTTATGGCTGACAAGAATGTTTTGACTTTTTCGAATACTGAAACAGAAGAAAAAACAACGGTTTCTGCAATGGACAATTTTTTGTCGTCAAATAGCAAAATTTTGCTTGCTATTGTTATTACCGTAGTGCTTGCGGTGGTTTTGGCAATTTTGGGCATTTCTATAAACGATTCTGCAACGCTTAAACAGATTTCTGCGATTGACAAAATTTCGTATGCGCTGACTCAGAAATCAGCCGCTTTGAGCGATGATGAACTTGATGCTCGCCGAACTGAAGCGTTGTCGGCACTTCAGCCATATTTGAGCAAAAAGGGAATTATCGGTGTTCGTTCAAATTGGCTTGTTGCTGATATTTATTATCAGCACGGGGCGTTTGAAGACGCAAAAAAGGCATATTTAACTCTTGCGTTGGCTTCTCCGAAATCATACACTGCGCCGATTGGATATTATTGCGCAGCGGAATGTTGTGAAAATTTGGGGGACAATGAAAACGCGCTTGCCTATTACGAAAAGGCTGAATCATACGATGATTTTATGATGAAGACTCACACGATTTTCAATATTGGTCGTGTAAAAGAGACTGCAAAAGATTATGAAGGTGCGAAGTCTGCATATTCAAAGCTCACCGAAAATTATCCGAATGACGAGTGGACAAAAATTGCAAAATCCCGTCTTCTTGATTTTGAAGTGAAGGGGCTTGTTCAGTAAACCGCCAGAGACTTTGTTACTAATTCTATAAAACAAGGTACAAATGTTGAAAAATACACGATTTTTATCCATAAAATATATTTTTGGCATGTGCCTTGTTTATCTGTTTGCAAGTTGTGGCATCGATGAAGTTTTTTATTTAGATGCGCCCTCGATTACCTATAACGTACCTACTTACGAAACTACGGATTATACTGCAAAATATGTGGCTTTTCAAACAGGAGAAGACCAAGATGATGGCGGTGATTACACGTTTGATGGAACCGCTGTGTACTACAAAATCTACAATAATTATTCCACGATGGTGTCTCGAAATTCCGCAATAGCTTCTGTAAATACGTCCAGCAATTCTGATGCAGCGGCGATAAAGGTTATTGAGACCTACGGCTATAAAGAGCTTGGTTCTCGTTCTGCATCTGGGGGGACGCTCGGCTCTCCGTTGATTTCAGACGGCGGTTCTAATCGCTCGGTATATATTCGGCTCACCACTTACGGCAATTATGCCTCGTGGACATCAACTGCGTTTACTCCGAAAATCCTCATTGGTGCAAATAGCGACGACGGGAGCGTTCCTGCCTATGTTCCTATGCGGAGTGGCAATTCAAAATCATTTGATTTTGGCAGAAGTTCTTCTGATGGTTTTGATGAATCGGTTGCCGCAGTCCCGTCGAGCAGCGATGATGATGTGGTTTATGGCTCATTTTCTGCGGAAAATACTTGGTACGTTGACTTGTATGCTGTTGCGGTGGGGCATGATAATTCGTTTAGCCAATATTATAGTCTTGTGCTTCATTTGGGCGCAATTCCGATTGTTTCGGGTGTAAAAAACTAAGGTTAATGTATAGAAAAAATGCAAAAAAAAGTGTTTTTAACACTGCTTTTCAGTTTTTTTGCCTTAAAAGTGCGTGCGCTTGAATTCGCAGAAAAACGTGCAGTGCAAATTGAGCAACTTGAGTTATTTCAAAAAGCCTATCCCGATGTTCGCTTTCACGCAGTCTGGGATTTTTGCAAAAAAGATTATCTTGTGTTTGTGCATTTTCCGAGTATGCCTGAATGTGAAACCGTGGAGTTTTATTGGGCTGGCGGGCGGCTTTTGCCTGAAGATAAATATGACCAAAAAGAAAAATCCAGTCCGATTTTGTATTTTTATCCAGAATCGTTAGTTGACCCTGCCGAAATGACGGCTGAACAGCTGGGACGCCTGAAAGAAAATGCTCTGGCTGAAAGTGCGGAGAATGCGTTGGGCAGTCCGATGTATTTTTATGATTATTTATACGACAGTTTTGAGCGCAAAAATCTGGAATCGCACATAAAGGAAATCCCGTATTTAGGGCTTTCGATGAAAATCCACGAGCGAATTGAGAAAAATGTTCGCAATGTCGAAAAGCGCATTTTTGAAGCCGCCAAAACAAGCAGTGCGGTGCGGAAATTTCTGCAAGAATTAACAATCGACGCATTTTTTTGGCGCGTCATAAAAGGCACAGAGCGAAAATCATTTCATTCGCTTGGTATTGCGATTGATGTTTTGCCCAAAAATCTGCACGGAAAGGCATCGTATTGGGCGTGGACGCGCGATAAAATCGGCGATGGCTGGATGTTTTTGCCATTTTCGGAGCGCTGGTTTCCTCCGCGAGAAGTCATTGACGCATTCGAGGCGGAAGGCTTTGTGTGGGGCGGAAGATGGGGCATTTGGGATAATATGCACTTTGAATATCGCCCTGAACTCGTTTTGTTTAATCAGAAATACAATCGCACGAAAAAGCGGGCGTGTGAGGCAAAAAAATGAGCGCGATAATCGGAATGCTTGACGAAACGTCAGGGTTGAAAAAACAGCTCGCCGTGGTCTTTTCGCTCTCTGCGCCTGCAATGCTTGCGCAATTATCTTCGATTGCAATGCAGTACATCGACGCGGCTATGGTCGGCTCGTTGGGCGCGGGTGCGTCGGCGGCAATCGGTGTGGTGTCTTCTTCGATGTGGTTGCTGTACGGCGTGAGTTCGGCGTGCGCTACGGGGTTTTCCGTGCAGGTGGCGCAATGCGTGGGCGCAGGCGATACGGCGCGTTCGGCGCTCATTACCAAGCAATCCATTTTTTCCGTAACGGCAGTGTCGGTTGTTCTTGCCGTTGTTGCCGCTGTGATGTCGTTCTTTTTGCCTTCGCTGTTGGGTGCGGCGGCGGAAATCCAAAAAGATGCATCGGCGTATTTTTTTGTCTTTGCGCTGTCTTTGCCCGCCGTTATGCTCGTCAGCCTTTTCAGCTCGCTTTTGGAATGTAGCGGAAATATGAAAATCCCGAGTCTGCTGAACGCAATTTTGTGTGCCTTGGACGTGACATTTAATGCGCTGTGCATTTTCGTTCTGCATTGGGGCGTTGCGGGGGCGGCGCTCGGTACGTTTTTATCCGAAATCGTGGTGTGTGCATTGCTGTTTTACTTCGTGCGCTACAAAACGCCTGCGCTCCGTTTTTCTGCGAAGGTGCGCTGGACGGGCGACCGTGAGTGCATTTCCCGCGCGCTCAAAATCGCCGTTCCCATGGCGGCTGACCAAATTGCACTGTGCGGAGCGCAAATCGTTTCCACGGGCGTAGTTGCTCCGCTTGGCGTGGTTGCGCTTGCGGCAAACTCATTCGGCGTTACGGCGGAAGCGTTCTGCTATATGCCGGGCTATGGAATCGGTGCGGCGGCAACCACGCTGGTGGGGCAGAGCGCGGGGGCAAAAAAAAGCGCGCTTGCCAAACGCTATGCGTGGCTTTCTGTGCTGTTGGGAATGTCGATAATGGCGGTAACAGGCGCGATTATGTATTTCATCGCTCCTGTGGTGTTCGCCTTTTTAACGCCAGACCTCGCCGTCAGAAGCCTTGGTGTTAAAGTGTTGCGCATAGAACTGTTTGCCGAGCCGCTTTTTGGCGCGTACATCGTTGCTTCGGGAGCACTGCGCGGCGTGGGAGACACACTGATGGCAGGCGTGATGAATTTGGTGAGCCTGTGGGGAGTGCGCATTACGCTGTCGGTTGTGCTGTCCCAAAAATACGGACTTACGGGCGTTTGGATTGCAATGGCGGTGGAATTATGCTTCCGCGGCATTTTGTTTTTAACCCGTCTTGCCACTCAAAAATGGAAAAAATTCTAAAAACCGCACGCAAAAAATCCCTCGCGCTGAACACACCTGTAATCAGGTGCAGGATACACCTGTAATCAGCGGCTGAACACACCTGTTATCAGGTGCTGACACACTTGTAATCAGCGGCTGAACACACTTGTAATCAAGTGCAGAACACAAAAAAATCCCCGCGCTTTGCACAGGGATTGTACGCCAAATTTTTTCAAAAATCAGACCTTGAACAAATCGATTTGCTCGCCGATTTTTTCGATAGAAACTTTTACCTCGTTTGCATATCCGCCGAGTGACTGGCTAATCTTGCCGATTGCCGATGCTCCGTCAGACAATCGCCCCGTTCGCTCTTTCATACTGGTGGTAACTTCTTGCAGTGTTTTGAGTTCCGTGTTTATATCGGCATTTCGCTTTGACATCTCTTTTGACGAATTGTGCACATCGACCGTGCTGTCGTTCATCGACTTGAGCGCCTCGCTAATCTGCTTTGAACCTGCGGTTTGCTCTTCCATCGCCGCCTTAATCTGCATAACCAGTTCGTCGGTTTCCTTGATTCTGTTCGACATTGAACTCAGTGCGTCGCTCGATTCTGTTGAAGCCGACACAACCGTAGTGATAGATTCGCGAATCTTGTCAAGCTGTTCGCCGATTGTCGCCGATTGCTCGCTTGAAGTCTCGGACAATTTTCGGATTTCGTCAGCAACAACGCTGAAGCCTTTTCCTGCCTCGCCTGCGTGCGCCGCCTCAATCGCCGCGTTCATAGCCAGCAAATTGGTCTGCTCTGCAATCGAAGAAATCGCGGTGTTTGCTTCCTGAAGCATCTGGCTTTGCTCTTCAATTTGCACAATGCGCTCGTTGACCGCCTGCTGCTTAGAAAAGCCTCTCTGGGCATCGCTTGCAAGCGTGTCAAAACTCGCCGCCATCTTTTCCACCGACTGATTGACGCTCGAAATATTGCCAATCATCTCTTCTACCGCCGCGCTCGCCTGCGACACGCCTGTTGCCTGCGAATCAATCATCGAATCGAGGTGCTTGATATTGCCCGAAATGCTCTCGACCGCAAAAACCGTCTGGTCAACGCTGCTTGTTTGCGACGTAATCTGACCCGCAAGATTTTCGATTCGTTGGCTCATCAAGGTCATTTTTTCCACCGTTTCGTTGGAACTGGTGAACATATTTTTTCCAGAATCGTAGAGTTGTGCCTTGGAATCCTTGAGCGTCGCGACGATTTCGTGCAGTTTTTCGAGGAACAAATTAAAATGAATAACCAAATCGCCGATTTCGTCGCGGATAAACAATTTGTTGCGCTTCGTCAGGTCTGCCTCTCCGCTTTCGAGTTCCTTCAAGAAGTCGGTTACGTTGTTGATTCGCCACATCAGCCATTTTACGAACCGATACGCAAAGAACACCAAAATGACCACGGTGATGAGCGTCAACGGAAGCACAATCTTGAATGTGTCGTCTCTGACCTTTTCCATCGCTTCCATTGACTTGAGCGCAACGCACATACCCGTAATTTCGCTGCCAGAACGGAGCGGAAAATACACCGAATAAAATTTTTTGCCCTTGATGAGCGTTTTTCCCTTATAAATTTCGCCGCCGTTCAAAACCGTGCTGATAACGTTCTGGTCGGTAACTCGCGAATTGATAAGCTCAATCATCGTAGACGATTTTCGCACATCGCCCTTCATAATCGTACACTCTACGCCGTATGAGCTTTTGACCATATTCACGGTGTTGTACTCGCTGTTTGTAACCATATCCACGCCCATCGTGATAGACCCCACAATGCGACCGCCGTGGTAAATCGGGCGTGTTGCAAAAAGCGCGTAGTCAAAATCTCCGATGCCGTCGAATGCGCTGGCGACCGTTCCTTTCAGTGCCGAACTTACCGTTGACAAGCCGCTCAAGTTCAAGCCGTCGTTTATGTTTACGCCTTTGAGCACCGTGCCTGATGTGTCTGTGATTGCCAAAAAACCGATGAAAATGTTCTGCTTTGTTTCATTCAGCACATCTTGGATTTCGCGCGTATTATGGCTCGCCGTTCCCTCTTGGATTTTCGGATTCTGCGCAAGCAATGCAGTATACGAGCCGAGCGATGTTTGCCAGTCGGTGAATGTGGAGTTAATGCCGTTCGCGGTTGTTTCAAGCCCAGCCGTAATATCAGCGGTCATTCCGCGGTCAAAAATACTCAGTGTTAAAAATGTCGCACCGACTGTTCCCAAAAACACAATTCCTGCAATCATTGCAAGCAATTTCGTAGCAATCTGGACATCACGCTTTGCATTTTGGTCGTGCCAGTCTAATTCTTTTCGTGCCATCAAATGTCTCCTCAATTTTGCGAATATATTTTTATTATAATCCGCTTTTTTAAAAACGAACACTGTTTTTATTTTATTTGTCATAAAATATCTCGCACGTCTCTTCTTTTTTCATCGCAGAAAAAAAATTGCCGAAACAACAAACAGAAAGACGATGATTTTTCCCCACTTTTTCCACCGCATTTTTATCAATTTCATTTAAGAAAACAAATTCTCGCCGTGAAATTTTGTGAAAAGGCGGCAATACACCTTTTGGAGTAATGACATCAATTCATTACCCGAATTGGTCTCTTTTCGTGCCGTGAAGAAATTTTATTTTGATGGAATACACCTTTTGGAGTAATGACACCAATTCATTACCCGAATTAGTCTCTTTTCTTGCCGTGAAGAAATTTTATTTTAAGGGAATACATCTTTTGGAGTAATGATATCAATTCATTACCCGAAAAGATATATTTTTGCAAAAATACAACGCAGAAAAGAGATTGCAGAATCAAGTTCGGCAATGACACAGGCTGTTTTGCCAAAAAAATGCGTTAGGAAGCGTTTTTGAAATCGCGGGGGGAAACGCCGGTCGTTTTTTTGAAGATAAACGAAAAATAATGCGAATCCGAAAAGCCGCACTCATACGCGATGTCGGAGCTTCGCATATCGGTGGTGCGCAAAAGGCGCTTGGCTTCTTCAATGCGCACGTTCGTGAGATATTCGATGAACGTGGTGCCGCACTCCTGCGAAAAAATCGTGGAGAAATGATTCGGGCTTAAATGCACCGCGTCGGCAACGACTTTGAGGCAGGTGTCTTGGCTGTTGAAGTGGCTCAAAATGTATTCTTTGGCTTTGAGAATCACATCGCCGTATTTTCCTTGGATTTTGGAATCGCGGAAATCGAGGATTGCTGAAAGGATTTTTCGGATTTCGTCGGCAAAAACGTCTTCGCTCTGCACGGCGTTATCCACAAAACTGTGCTGGAGGATTTCGGGCATAATCTCGCGAATATCGCCGCCGAGGTTTTCCGCAAGGCGCGACACCGACATAATTACGTCCACGAACAAATAGGAAGCAACCACGGCGAAATGTCCCGCGTTGTCTTCCAAAAGAGAGAGTTGCTGCTGCACGATGTCGTCAATTTCGCTTTTCTGCGCGTATTTGAGGCGCTCAACGAGCGGGTCGTTTTCTTGCAGCGACAAAATGCCGTCGCTCTTGGATTCCACGTCGTCCGCGCTCACAATGCGGCTTTTTGACCAGAATCGCGATTGTTCCAAAATTTGCGCCGCCGCCTGATACGACTGCGCAATTTCGCTCGTGCGCGGTGTCTGCGTGCCGATTGCCGAAACCACCGTGCAGTGCGCATTTTGTGCGGTGATGTGCTCCACCGCTTCACAGACGGAATATGCGGTGTCGTCAATGTCGCCGTCACTTCCGTGCTCGCTTCCCAGCGCGCCTTTGACAATCATCACAAACCGTTCGGGGCTGATAAAAAACGGCACGACATCGCTTCGATTGCGAAACACCGACAGCAATGCGCCGGAAACTTCGTCGAGTACCGTGGCGCTCTCGCACCGTAAATCCGAGATGATGACCTTGTATTCCCGCGCCGAAAGCGACACGTCCAGTTCTTTGGATTTTGCGCAAATCTCCGCCGCGTCAATTTCGCCGCGCACCAATTTTGAAAGAAAATCCCGCTTGAGCAAAATCGCCGAAGACTCCAGCTCTTCCTTGAGCCGCGCCACATCGCGCTGCTGCTCTTTTTCCGCGTCGAGCGCACGGCACACTTTTTGCAAACTCCGCAGCAGTTCTTCGTGCGTGAATGGCTTTAAGATGTAATCTTCCACGCCGATAGAAATCGCGGATTTTGCGTATTCAAACTCGTCGTGCCCCGAAAGAATGATGATTTTTATCCACGGCTGAATTTTTTTGAGCAAGCGCGACAACTCCAGACCGTCCATAAACGGCATTTTGATGTCGGTGATTAAAATGTCGGGCTTGATTTCCGAAATCATCGAAAACGCAATTTCTCCGTCCGTCGCTTCTCCCGCAAACGACAGCCCCGCGCCGTCCCAGTCGATTTTTTTGCGAATTCCCTCAAGCACGATATGCTCATCGTCTGCGATAAACACGCTGTACATTTACGCTTCCTCCATTTTTATGCACGGCACAGAAAAACTCACCCGCGCCCCCTTGCCCGCCTCGCTTTCGATGTGAAGCGCCGCCTCCGCGCCGTAATACAGCACGAGCCGCTTATTCACGTTGTAAAGCCCGTAAGACGCGCTGATTTTCTCCGCGTTGTCCGATTGCAATTCCGCCTTGACCGCCGCCATTTTTTCCGCCGAAAAACCCGCGCCGTCGTCCTGCACGCAGAACGTCATTCGCTCCTTTTTTTCGTCCGCAAAATCGGCAGACACCACGATATGTCCGCGCCCGCGCTTGTTTTTTATGCCGTGATAAATCGCATTTTCCACCAGCGGCTGAAGCGACAATTTGAGCATTTTGAAATCCAAAATTGCTTTTTCAGCGCGGATTTCATAATTCAAAATCGACTCGTAGCGGATTTTTTGAATCGTCAGATAATGAGAAATGTGGCTGATTTCGCTTTCCACCGTAATCCAATCGTGCCCGCGCGAAAGCGAAATGCGCAAAAACTCCGAAAACGCCCGCGTTACTTTTACCACGTCGTCGGTCTGCGAGCTTTCGGCAAGCCAAATTATCGTGTCGAACGTATTATACAAAAAATGCGGCGTGATTTGGCTTTGCAACAGTTTGAGTTCAGCTTTTTGCAGATTCTGTTGCTCTTGAATGTTCTCTTCAATCAGCGTTTTGATTCGCTCCACCATCGTGTTCAGATTTTTGCCGAGCGTGGAAAGTTCGGCAATTTCGGGGGGCGAAACGCGTGCGCTCAAGTCGCCGAGCGCAATTTTTGTAGACAGATTTTCCATAGATGCAATCGGCTTTTTTATCGCCGAAAACATACGCAAAAACCGATTCACCGAAAACGAAACCACCACCACAACAATCGCAATCTGAATGAGCGATAGGCGGATTTCCGATGTTTTTATCGCGGCATTCGTTACCGCGGCTTCGTCGATTTCAATGATGATGTATTCCTGCAAAATCTCCGACAACAGCGCGGCAATCGAGCGAATATCGTCGAGAGATTCCTCGTTTTTTTGCACCGTTGAGCCGTTTTCAATCTGGATTCCGAGTTCCGCAATGTGCTTTCGGAGCGTCAGACACGTCCGCTCAGCAACCGACAGGCGCGTTTTGCCCTCCGCGGTGTTCGTGCTTTCTTGAAGTTGCTCAATCCCGTTTTGAATGTTGTTCAAAATAACGTACTGCGTGCCGCGCGAAAATGTTTTGCGCCCCGAAACGATGTTCCACAATTCTGCCGTAATGCTGTTTTTGGTGTACGCATTGATTTTGTTCGCCAAACTCACATTCGTGATAATCGTGTCGTATTGGCGGCTGTGGATTCTGGAAACCGCCACCGCGTACACCGTCGGAATGACCATCACCAAAATGATGAACAAATACGAATGAAACAGGCTGCTTTTGAGGCTCTTCATCAGTTTTTCCCCTTGCTTAATATCCGCGCCCTTCTAGCAGCGTCAAATTATCAAACTCGGTAAACAAATCCTCGTCCACATAACTTTCCGCAGGGATTTCGCCGCCCGAAAGCACCGTCTTCACCAATTTCATCAACTGCTCGCCCGTTCTGGGATTGCACTCAACCACGCAGTTGAGCCGCCCGCGCTTAAGCTCGTTTATCGCACTCTGCTCGCCGTCCACGCTCACAATGGTAACGTCGGAGCCGGGCGCAATGCCGCCTTTGTCGAGCGCGTCCAAAATGCCGAGCGTCATCGCATCGTTGTGCGAAAAAATGATGTCGATTTTCTTCGTTCCGATTTTCAATTCACCGCCGTTGTACGCGATAATTTGGGAGATGATTTCGTTTCCGCGCGAACGCAAAAAATCCCCCGATTCGCAAAAAATCACCGAAAACCGCCCGTTGCCGTGTTCTGAAAGCATCTCGCGAAATCCGCGGGAGCGCTCTTTTGCCGTGGACGAATCCGCCGTTCCCGTGATTTCCAAAATGTTGCGTTTTTCGCCGTCGCTCATATCTGCATATTTTTTCAGCAGGAATTCCGCCGCTTTTTTCCCTTCTTCCAGCGCATTCTCGCCAATAAATCCAGCAACGAGGCTTTTATCTTTCGTGCGGATTTTTCGGTCAACCACAATCACGGGAATTCCCGCCTCTTTTGCCTCGCTCAAAACGCCGTCCCAGCCGCTTTCCACAATGGGCGCAAACAAAATCGCGTCCACGCGGTACACGATGAACGAACGCAGCGCCCTGATTTGATTTTCCTGTTTTTGCTCCGCATCGGCATAGACCACCTGAAAGCCCTCGCTCTCGGCGGCGCGGATAATCGAATTCGTGTTGCACGTCCGCCACGAACTTTCCGAGCCAATCTGCGAAAATCCCACAATCGTCGGCTTTTCCAGCGGATTTTCAACGATTTCTGCCTGTTTTTCGCGGCAAGAACACAGCATTACAGCAAAGAAAAAAGTCAGCATCACATTTTTCATATAAAAAATTATACCGCCCCTTTTCACAAAAAGCAAATCCATCATTGCGAATGTAATTCGGAAGCAGTTTTTTTGCCCCGCCGCGATGTTTGCCTCAAAAAACAGTTGTTTTTTTGCCCCGCCACAGTGTTTGCCCTAAAAAACAGTTGTTTTTTTGCCCCGCCACAGTGTTTGCCCTAAAAAAACAGCAGTTTTTTTGCCCCGCCACGATGTTTGCCCCAAAAAACAGTTGTTTTTTTGCCGTAACGCTCTGTTTGCCCAAAAAAACGCGCGGAAAATGACGGCAAACACACCTCAGGCGCAAAAGTGGAATAACAGCATTTTTTTGCATTGTCACATTTCTAATGATACAATCACTTTTCAAATGAACACAATCAGAAAACTTGCTCACGGAATAGAAAAGAAATACAAGATTTCGATGCTTTTTTCACCTGTCGTCATGATTGGCGAGGTGGTTCTTGAAGTGCTGATTCCGCTGCTGATGTCGCGCATTATCGACATCGGCATTGCAAACAAAGACGCGGCATACACAGCAAAAATCGGGCTTTTGATGACGGCGGCGGCTCTGCTTTCGCTCACGTTCGGCGTTTTGGGCGGCAGGCTCGGCGCGGTAACGTCGCAGGGGCTTTCGCACAATCTGCGGCGGCGGCTGTTCGATACCGTGCTGGCATTTTCGTTCGGCAATGTTGACCATTTTTCTGCGTCGAGCCTTGTTACGCGGCTGACCACCGACGTTACAAACGTGCAGAACGCCTGTATGATGATTTTGCGCGGGTGCATTCGTGCGCCGTTTATGCTCGTGTCGGGCACGATTATGGCGGTGATTATCAATGCGCGTCTTGCGCTCGTTTTTGCGGTCGCAATTCCGTTTTTGGCACTCGTTCTGGGGATAATCAACAGCCGCGCATTTCCGCTGTTTCGCCTTATGCTTTCGCGCTACGACACGCTCAACGGCGTGGTGCAGGAAAATCTGACGGCTATCCGCGTGGTAAAATCATTCGTGCGCGGTGATTTTGAATCGCATAAATTTGAGCAAGCCGCCGCAGCCGTTCGCGATGCGCAATTCCGCGCCGAAAAGCACATCATCAAGACGATTCCCGTTATGCAGATGACCGTCTACGCGTGCATCATCGCTGTTTTGTGGTTCGGCGGCAATATGACTATCCGCGGCGAGATGAAAACGGGCGAACTCGTGAGCTTTTTGACGTATATCACACAGGTTTTGATGAGTCTGATGATGCTCGGTATGATGTTCGTGCAACTCGTGGTAACCCGCGCGAGCGTTAAGCGCATTTGCGAAGTGCTGGACAAAAAAATCGACATCGAAAATCCCGCACTCTCGCTTTCCACGAGCGTTCCTGACGGCAAAAATTATTTTTCGCGCGTTACAAACGGCAGTGTTGAGTTTCGGAACGTGAGTTTCAGCTACGAAAAAAAACAAAGCAATCTCGTTTTGAACAATGTGAGTCTTAAAATTGAAAGCGGGCAAATTGTGGGCATTATCGGCGGCACGGGGTCTTCAAAAACCACGCTCGTGCAGCTCATTCCGCGGCTCTACGACGTGCTTTCGGGCGCGGTGCTGGCGGGCGGAATCGACGTGCGCAAGTATGATTTGACGGCATTGCGCAACAGCGTGGCGATGGTGCTGCAAAAGAACACGCTGTTTTCGGGCACAATCGAGGAAAATCTGCGCTGGGGCAACGAAAACGCTTCTATCGCCGAAATCGAAGCCGCCGCAAAAGCCGCAGACGCACACGATTTTGTGAGCGCGCTCCCCGACGGCTATCAGACTGTGCTGGGGCAAGGCGGCGTGAATCTTTCGGGCGGGCAAAAACAGCGCCTGTGCATTGCGCGGGCATTGCTCAAAAAGCCCAAGATTCTGATTCTGGACGATTCCACGAGTGCCGTAGACACCGCAACCGACAGCCGAATCCGCACCGCATTGCGCCAATCGCTTCCCGACACCACAAAAATCATCATTGCACAGCGGATTTCGTCCGTAAGCGATGCCGATGTCATTTTTGTGCTGGATGACGGCAAAATCGCAGGTTCTGGCACGCACGAAGCGCTTTTGAAGACCAACAACATCTATCGCGAAATTTTTGAATCGCAAAACAAAGCGTAAGTGCAAAACGAATGAAAAACGGAGGAAAAATATGCCGCCAGTGAGAAGAAAAGGCGTTCAAAAACCAAAAAACGCAAAAAAAACAGTGAAACGGCTGTTCGGTTATATGGCTGATTTTAAGGCTCTGTGGGTTTTGGTCGTGCTGTGCGTTGTGGTGGACGCGGGCGCGAACGTGGCAGGAACGTATCTTTTGAAACCCGCGCTGAATAATTACATTATGCCGTTCATTCACCAAAAAGACGCGGATTTGAGCGCGTTTGTGCGTCTGCTCATTTTTATGGGCGCGCTGTACACGTCAGGCGTGGCGGGTTCGTATCTGAATAACCGCATTATGCTTCTGATTTCCACGAAGACGCTGTTGAAAATCCGCACCGAATTGTTTTCAAAAATGGAAACGCTTCCGCTCAAATATTTTGACAGCCGCACGCACGGCGAATTGATGTCGCTTTTTACCAACGACGTGGACACTCTGCGCGATATGTTCAGCCAAAGCGTGCCGCGATTGCTCAATTCGGTGCTGACCGTGGCGGGCGTGCTTGTGATGATGGCGGTGTTAAGCCCCATTTTGTGCGCGGTGGTGCTCGTGTTCACGCTGATTATGTCGGTGATTATCCGCGAGGTCGGAAAGCGCAGCGCAGAGAGCTACCGCGAAAATCAAAAAAACATCGGCATCGTCAACGGCTATATTGAAGAGATGATAAGCGGTCAGAAGGTCGTCAAAGTGTTCAACCACGAAGAAAAATCCCGCGCGGCATTTGCCCTCTGCAACGAAAATCTGCGCCGTGCAGGCACGAGAGCGAACACGTGGGGCACGGTGCTCGGTCCGATTACCAACAATATGGGGCACATTCAATACGCGGTTACGGCGATTTTTGGCGCGCTTTTGGTTATCCGCTCCGAGTTTTCCATTGGCGCGGCGGCGAGTTTTTTGCAATACACGCGCAATTTTAACCGCCCGATTAACGAAATCAGCCAGCTTTTCAACGGCATTTTGAACGCGCTGGCGGGTGCAGAACGCATTTTTGCCGCGATTGACGAACAGGCGGAAATCGACGACGGCGCAATTTCGCTCGTGAACGTTGCCGAGATTTCGCAGAACGGCAAAACGGTGTTGACACAAGCCTTTGCCCAAACGCACAAATGGGCGTGGAAAGACAACCGAACGGGAACGCTGACCAAATTGGCAGGCGATGTGCGCTTTGAAAACGTATCGTTTTCGTATGTGCCCGAAAAGGAAATCCTCCATTCTATCTCGCTTTTTGCGCGCCCCGGGCAAAAAATCGCGCTCGTCGGCTCCACGGGCAGCGGCAAAACCACAATTACCAATCTGCTCACCCGCTTTTACGACATCGACGACGGCAACGGCACAATCACTTACGACGGCATTGCGCTCAAGGATATTCAAAAAGACAGCCTGCGCCGCTCTCTCTCGATGGTTTTGCAAGACACGCACCTTTTTACCGGCACTGTGCGCGAAAATATCCGTTACGGCAATCTGAACGCAAGCGATGCGGAGGTCATTGCCGCGGCAAAATTGGCAAACGCAGACCAATTTATCCGCCACTTGCCCGAGGGCTATGACACCGTTTTGAGTGCGGACGGCGGCAATTTGAGCGCAGGTCAGCGGCAGCTTTTGTCGATTGCACGCGCCGCCGTTGCCAATCCGCCCGTGCTCATTCTCGACGAAGCCACCAGCTCTGTGGACACCCGCACCGAAGCCCTCATTGAACGCGGAATGGATTCGCTTATGCAGGGACGCACCGTGTTTGTCATCGCACATCGGCTTTCCACCGTGCGAAATGCGGATTGCATTATCGTGCTTGAAGGCGGAAATATTATTGAACGCGGCACGCACGAAGAGCTTTTGAGCGCAAAAGGCAGATATTTCAGCCTCTACACCGGCGCGTTCGAGCTGTCATAAAACGCGAGACCTCCTTTTCGCGTTCGGCAATGACAAAAAAACTCTCCTCTCATTCTAGGAGAGGCAGCCACAGGCTGTTTTGAATGGGGCGAGTTTTTGCAAAAAGCCGAGCACGCACCGTATTTTTCAAAAACAAGGCTGCTTTCGGCAAAAAAAGTTCCGTATCGACCAAAAACAGAGTGCATTGTGCAATAAAT
>CALBGU010000176.1 GCA_937893155.1 uncultured Treponema sp.
CGGTATTTTTTTGCGGCAGAAGCGCGGGGGAAATGCAAAAAACGCTAGAAAACGGGCGATTTTTCAATAAAATATTGACATTAGATTTTTAATTGTGATACTATAATATACAATCTCTTTTTTATTGTATTTTATTCATTTAAGGAGTTCTCAATGTCAGGACATAGTAAATGGTCTACGATTAAACATGCTAAGGGAATCGCAGACGCAAAGCGCGGACAGCTTTTCACAAAGTTTATTAAAGAAATCTCTATTGCTGCAAAGATGGGCGGCGGTGACCCGAATGCAAACCCTCGCTTGCGCACAGCAATCCTCAAGGCTCGTGCTGCTTCTATGCCGAAGGACAACATTGAGCGTGCAATCAAGAAGGGAACTGGCGAAACTGGTGCGGCTTCTTACGAAGAATTGGTATACGAAGGCTACGCGCCGGGCGGAGTTGCTGTGCTCGTTGAAGTTCTTACCGACAACAAGAACAGAGCGGCGGCAAACGTTCGCAATTTCTTCACGAAGAACGGCGGAAACTTGGGAACAACAGGTTCTGTAAGCCGTATGTTTGACCGCAAGGGCGTGATTGAGTACGACGCGGAAAAAGTTTCTGAAGATGAAGTGATGGAAATCGCGCTTGAAGCGGGCGCAGAAGACATCGTAAACGAAGACGGCGTTGTTACGGTTACAACAGACCCGAGTTCATTCGATGCGGTGCTTGAGGCGTTGCAGGCAAAGAACTTCGAGTCTCTTTCTGCGGGAATCAACATGGTTCCGCAGGCGTATGTTTCGGTTGATGCAGAAACCGCAAAGAAAGTGCAGAAGCTCGTTGACAAGCTCGAAGAAGACGAGGACGTTCAGAACGTGTACACAACCGCTGAATATCCTGAGGATTTCGACCCAGAAGCATAATTTTTGATGTGCATACACAAAAACCAGCATAACCCATGCTGGTTTTTTTATTTTCTGAAAATGAAACGATGTTTGGCGGTAAAAAAAGGAAACGGATATGATTTTGAATCTGAACACGAAAGAGAAATTGTTTTTGCTCGATGCGCTCAAGGAAAAAGCGGACTCAAAAGAAAAAGCCGCGCTGATTCGAAAAATTGAGCGGAGTCTCAAACCGATTGCGAAAAAATCCGCCAAAGCAAAAGGGCACGAATGGCAAAAAGAAATCTGTGAAATGATAAGCCGCATTACAAAAATCCCGTTTGACCAGTCAAGCGACGAAAGCCAAATCCGAAGCCGCGAGGGGAGCTTAAACGGCGCGGACATCGTGCTGACGGGCGCGGCAAAAGCAAAATTCCCGTATTGCGTGGAGTGCAAAAATGTGGCGGCGATTTCGCTTCCCGAATGGGTGCGTCAAGCCGAATCCAACGCTGACCGCGGCGACAACTGGCTGCTGTTTATAAAATCTCCGCAGTTTTCGATGAAAAAAATCGCTGTGATACCGCTTTCGCTTTTTGAGCGGCTTTTTACGCAGTCATAGCCTGTCTTAAAAAACGCGGCGATACTGACACACACTTGGGCTTTGTGAGAGATGCTGAATCAAGTTCAGTATGACTATTTTTTTGTGTCCAAAGACTTGGAAAGTGAAAATCGCAGTCTTTTTTTGTGTCCAAAGAGTTGGAGAGTAAAAATCGCAATCTATTTTTTGATTCCAAAGAGTTGGAGAGCAAAAATTGCCGTCTATTTTTTGATTCCAAAGAGTTGGAGAGCGAAAATCGCAGTCTTTTTTTGTGTCCAAAAAGTTGAAGAGCGAAAATGCCGATAATAGTTTTATGTTTTCTACGAAAGATTCTTTTTTTGGATATGCAAAAGCGGTTGGTGCAGTCTGTGCGCTTGCCGTGTTTTTTTCTGCGTGTGCGTCGAATACTCAGGCGATTTGTATTTCGCCTGATGCACCTCCCGCGCCGACGAATTATCCCGACGATTTTGAGGTAAATCCCAACGTAAGAGCGAATGAGTACCGCGAAGAATGTTTTGTGCGAACGAAACAGGCGCTGTGCTACGAGGGCGATGAGCGGTTTACCTATCGGCTCGGGCTGGATATTTCGCGGCACGACGGGCGGGTGAATTGGCGCAAGGTGAAAAAATCGGGTCGCGATTTTGTGTTTTTGCGTATCGGCTGGACGGGCTATCAGTCAGGGATTATCCACACGGACGAGCGCTTTTTTAAGAATATCCGAGGGGCGAAAAAGGCGGGGCTTGATGTGGGCGTGTATTATTTTAGTCAGGCGATAACGGAGGAGGAAGCGCGCTCGGAGGCGCGGCACGTTATTGCAGACCTTGCGGGGATTGCGCTGGAATTGCCCGTAGCGTATGACCCCGAGTCGATTCCGTGGGAGTGGGCGCGGACGGACGATATTACGAAAGAACAGGTGATGAAAAATACGCTGGCGTTTTTTGATGAAATCAAAAAGGCGGGATATGAGCCGATGATTTATTCAAATCTGCGCTGGGAGGCGTTTTTCTTTGATTTGGAAGCGTTGGGCGACAGCAAAATTTGGTATGCGGATTATCGCGAAACGCCGAAAACGCCCTACCATTTTGAGTTTTTGCAGTACGACGGCGAGGCGGTTGAAATCAAGGGCGTTCGCCGAAAATGCGATGGCGATATTCAGTTAATCCCCGTGAAAGAGCAGGGGGGAGAAAAAGGAGTAAACAATGATTCAGATTTTTGGGACGAATAAATCGTTTGATTGCAAGGCGGCACAGCGTTTTTTTAAGGAACGCAGAATCCCGTTTCAGTTTATTGACCTCAAGGAAAAGCCGATGACGCAGGGCGAATTCGATTCTGTGTTGAGTGCGCTCGGTCGCTCGGAAGGCTCGGTTGAAGCCGCAATCGACGCGCTGACCAACAAAAACGCCAAGGATTACGCTTCGGTTTCGTATCTTGACGACAGCGAAAAAGCCGCCAAGTTGTTTGAAAACCAAGCCGCATTGCTCACGTTGCCCGTCTGCCGCAACGGAAAGACCTCCGCGACGGCAGGAATGGCGCAAAAAACGTGGGAAGGCTGGAAATAGCAGATTTTTTTGACAGATAGGGCGGCGATATGGTAAAATCTGTCGTAATACGCAGGAGGAACTATGGAGATTTCTGAATCTATCAAATATGTGGGCGTGGACGACCACAACATCGATTTGTTTGAAGGGCAATTTGCAGTGCCGAACGGAATGGCGTACAATTCGTATGTTATCATCGACGAGAAATGTGCGGTGATGGACAGCGTGGACGGCGCTTTCGGCGATGAATGGCTTTCTCATATTGAAGGCGTTTTGGGGGCGCAAAAGCCGGATTTTTTGGTGGTGCATCATATGGAAATGGACCATTCGGCGAACGTGTTGCGCTTTGCTCAAAAATATCCCGAAGCAAAAATCGTTGCGTCAAAAGTGGCATTTGCAATGATGAAAAATATGTTCGGCACTGATTTTTCTGACCGCCAAATCGTTGCTGCCGAGGGATTTTCGCTTTCGCTTGGAAAACACGAGCTTCGTTTTATTGCCGCTCCGAATGTGCATTGGCCTGAAGTTTTGATGAGCTTTGAAAGTGCGGAGGGCGTGCTTTTTAGCGCAGACGCATTCGGAAAATTCGGCGCAAACAACGTGGCAGATGACGACTGGGCGTGTGAGGCGCGGCGATATTATTTTGGGATTGTGGGGAAATTCGGTCAGAATGTGCAGGCGGTGCTCAAGAAAGTCGGCGCGCTCAACGTGGCAAAAATCTGTCCTCTGCACGGTCCAGTGCTGTCGGAAAATTTGGAGCACTATCTTTCGCTGTACGATATATGGTCGAGCTACAAAAGCGAAACGGAGGGCGTCGCAATCGCATATACAAGCGTCTACGGGCACACAAAGGCGGCGGCGGAGAAATTGTGCGGTATGCTCAAGGAGCGCGGGGTACAAACGGCGATTTTTGACCTTGCCCGAAGCGATATACACGAGTGCGTGGAAGACGCATTCCGATACAGCAAGTTGGTGCTTGCCACGACGACGTATAACGGTGCGATTTTTCCTGCAATGCAGTCCTTTATTGCAAAACTCACGGAGCGCAATTTTCAAAATCGCACGGTTGCATTTATTGAAAACGGAAGCTGGGCACCGGTTGCCGCAAAAAATATGGAAAATGCGCTTTCATCGTGTAAAAATCTGCAATTCTGTCAAAACAAAATCACCATAAAAATCGCGATGACTGGCGAGAACGAAAAACAGCTTTCTGCCCTTGCAGATGAGCTTTCGGCATAAAATGGCGCGAGACCTTGCGCTTATCGCTATTGCGTGCTAATCTTACAGCCATGAGTGATTATGTGCGTCCGACATGGGACGAATATTTTATGGAAGTGTGCCGCACGATTGCCAAACGCGCAACGTGCGACCGTGGACGAAGCGGGTGCGTAATCGCCCGCGACAATCAGATTTTGGTAACAGGCTATGTTGGCTCGCCGGCGGGCTTGCCGCATTGCGACGATGTGGGGCATTTGCTTCGGAAATCGCTTCACAACGACGGCACGATAACACAGCATTGCGTGCGCACCGTTCACGCCGAGCAAAATGCAATTTGTCAGGCTGCCAAGCGCGGCATCACGATTGACGGCGCGACGCTGTATTGCAAGATGACTCCGTGCAGGACGTGCGCAATGCTTATCATAAACTGCGGCATAAAGCGCGTGGTGTGCGAAAAGCATTATCACGATGAAGCGGACAGCCTCGAGATGTTCAAAATGGCAGGAATCAAAATCGAGCACGTTGAAGACGAGGTGCAAATGTACGCAAATATGTAGATGCGGCAGAAAGTGGGCTGTCATTATCTCACCTTGACGTGAATAATCTTTCATTTAATGCAGATGCAGCAAGGGTCTTAAGACCCTTGTTTCAACAGACAGCAGAAAAAAATTCCCGTGTCAAGCACGGGAATGACACAGCCAAAGGCTGATTTTCAAGCCAGAGCCTGCTTTACAAAAAATCAAGTGTGGCGATGACAGGACGTTTTGTATTACACCGAATTTTTTCGTGCGTGTATAAAAGGAAATTATTAAAAATCTATTGCATAAAAAAAAATTTTTCTATATGATAAAAACACATTGCGCGGTTGTAGTACATCGGTAGTACCCGGGCTTCCCAAGCCTGTGAGGCGGGTTCGACTCCCGTCAACCGCT
>CALBGU010000177.1 GCA_937893155.1 uncultured Treponema sp.
TAGTGACTGGAGTTCAGACGTGCTCTTCCGATCTAACCGACCCGCTCGTCGCCTCTTTCTCCGACAAATGCAAGAGCAAGGACGGGCGGCGCATTCCGTTCATCAAAGCGTTTGCCATTCCGTTTGCCGTGGCGACCGTGCTCGTGTTCTGCGCGCCGTTTCCCGCAACCGAAACGGGCAAAATCCTGAATGCCGTGTGGCTCTGCGTGATGGTTTTGGCGTATTATTTGTTCATCACCTGCTACTGCACGCCCTACACCGCCCTTTACAGCGAAATCACGCACACCGAAGACGAGCGAATGATGGCTTCAACCGCAATTTCGTTCACGTTCATCGTGGGACAGGCGCTCGGTTACTTGGGACCGATTTTCTGGAGCCCGCTCGCCGCAACAATGGGGCGCGTTTACGCAATCCGCACGGTGTTTGTGCTGTTCGCGGTCATTGCGCTCGTGTGTATGTACATTCCCGCATTTGCAATCAAAGAAAAAGACTATGTGGATTCCCAGCCGAGCCAAGCGGGCGTGTGGGAATCACTGGGAAAGACGTTTCAGAATAAATCATTCTGCGTGTTCATCGGCTCAGACATTTTTTATTGGATTGGCTTAACGATGTTTCAGACGGGCATTCCGTATTTCGTTAAAGACCTCATCGGGCTTCCAGAGGCGTGGCAGTCACTGCTGCTCGTCTTGATGACGGCGGTATCGCTGTTGTTCTATATCCCGATTAACGCAATGACGAAACGGCTCGGCAAAAAGAAGATTTTGCTGTTGGCGTTCCTGCTCTTTACGATTGTGTTCGCATTCACGGCATTTTCGGGCACATTCGCGGGCAATGACAATGCAACCATCAATTTCTTCGGCGAAGTGCCGCTGTATAAACTTGCACAGGGCTTAATCCTCGTGATTTTCGGCGCATTGCCGCTCGCGATTTTCGGGATTCTGCCGCAAGCAATGGTCGCCGATTGCGCCGAATACGACCGCAAGCTCACAGGCGAAAGCCGACAGGGAATGTTCTTTGCGGCGCGCACGTTCTGCTTTAAGCTCGGGCAAAGTCTGGCGATGATTATCTTTACAAGCCTTGCCACGCTCGGTTCGCACGGCTTCGGCTACCGCGTTGCCGCATTGAGCGCGTCGGTGCTCTGCCTTGTCGGCGGCATTGTCCTGCTGTTCTACAACGAAAAGAAAGTCCTTTCGGGCACAAAATAATTCTTTCATAAAACCTCTCCTTAAATCCTGCGTTTGCGCGCGGGATTTTTTTTGCGGTTGCGTTTGCACCTCGAAAAATGCTACAATGCGGCAAGGAGTTTTCGTATGAAACAGATTTTTATTGCATTTTTCCTTTTGCTTTCGCTCTCTGCGTTTGCAAAAACGTCAAGTCGTCTCTTCCACGAGATTTCCGCTGACGGCACGGTCATAATCGACAACGAAAAGCACGGTGTGGAAGACAGAATTCACGTTCAGAACGACACAGGCGAAACGCTGGATTTTGTTATTGCGGGAATCGCACGAGGAGAGCGCGCTACGGTACTTTCCAACGTTGTTTTGAACTCAAAAGAATCGCGTTTTTTAACCACAGCGTATGACGACGACCTTGACGATTTTTATCGGTTTCGCGTCTACCTCAAAAACGGCACGATTGCTCTTTGCTCTGCACAGCGCATAAAGGACGATTTGTATATCGTGATAAGCAAAGTGAATATCGGTGCTGCTCCCGATGTTTCTGCAATATCTTCAGACAGTATTCAATCTCAAGACGCAACGGCTTCCGAAGCGGACGAACTGCGCAAATGGAAAGCGCTCCTCGACGACGGTATCATTACGCAAGACGAGTTCAACGCCAAAAAGAAACAGCTTCTCGGATTGTAATTTTTTGTTTTCCTTGTCTTTTTCGTCATTCCCGAACTTATCCTTTTTCGTCATTGCCGTACTTGATACGGCAATCTTTTTTTCTGCACGGCATTTCAGAATGACCGCATACGTTTTTGTATCTAAAAAAGCATTTTTGTGCCGATTTTTTACGTTTTTTTTAGCAAAAAAGCCAAAAGAAACAAAATTCGCACCATTATTGCACCATAAAAGAGCGAAAAAGCATTTATTTTTGC
>CALBGU010000178.1 GCA_937893155.1 uncultured Treponema sp.
ATGGTTCAAAAACGCAATCTCTAACAGAACATCTTGAAAATGTCGCTAAGAAAGCTGCTTTGTTTGCGTCTTCATTTAATAATGCGGATTGGGCATTTTATGCAGGAATACTTCACGATTTGGGAAAGGCAGATTCGGATTGGCAGAAATATATTCGCGGTGAAAAATCTACATTGGTGAATCACAGCGAAGCTGGTACTCAGTTTGCCTTTTCAAAGATGAATCCGCATGACCCTGCAGCAAAAATTATTCCTTATTTGATTGCCGGTCATCACGCAGGGCTTCCTGATTGGGATGAAAATTGTGGTAATAGCTTAAAGTCAATTTTGGCTGATGTAGATACATCGTATCTTGAAAAGCTGTTTAATGATTCTAATATTCAAAGTGTATGCAATGCAGCATTTCCAAAGTCATTACCATTCGGAAAAAACGATTTGAAAAAAGACAATCCGCAGGAGTTGTTTGAACATTTCCATTTGTGGATACGAATGTTGTATTCGTGTTTGGTGGATGCGGATTTTCTTGATACAGAGCATTTTATGCAGCCAGAGCAAACGGAGCTTCGAGGAAAATATGCGAGTCTTGAAGAGCTGAAACGGCGGTTTGATGATTTTATGACAGAGAAAACAAAAAGTGCACGTCCTGCCCGAATAAACGAAATCCGCTCTTTCATTCTCGAAGCCTGCAGGAAAAAAGCGAAGCTGGAGCAGGGCTTTTATTCGCTCAACGTGCCGACTGGCGGCGGAAAGACGCTGTCTTCCATGTCATTTGCACTTGAGCACGCTCTTTCGTATCAAAAAAAGCGGATAATCATGGCGATTCCCTACACGAGCATTATCGAACAGACGGCGAAAGTGTACAAATACGGCACGGACAATGATGATGAAATTGAAGAGTATAAGAAATTCGGCAAGTGCCTTTTCGGCGAAGAAAATGTGCTTGAGCATCATTGCAACTTTGATTTTGAAAAAAATGATGAAAGTGGAATCCTTGCAAAACAAAAACTTGCCACGGAAAACTGGGACGCGCCGATTATTGTGACCACGAATGTCCAGCTTTTCGAGTCCCTTTTCAATGCACACAGCTCTTCTTGCAGAAAACTGCACAATCTGGTTGATTCTGTGATAATCCTTGACGAAGCGCAAATGCTGCCGCCTGAGTATCTGAAATCAATTCTTTCTGTTTTGCGCGGTCTTGTGTGCTGTTTTGGCGTTACCGTCGTTTTGTGCACAGCAACGCAGCCTGCACTTGAAGGTAAAATAGGCTCAGATACCGTTGCTTTTGACGGCATTCCGAAAGACTTGATAACGCCGATTATTGATAATCCTACAGAACTTTCAGAGCAATTGAAACGGGTGGAAATCAATACGGATTATGCCCATGAAAAAATGGCTGATTGGCAAAGTATTGCAGACAAAATTTGTGATTTTGACCAAGTTTTGTGCATTGTCCAAACACGAAAAGACTGCCGAGAACTTCATTCTCTTATGCCGGAAGGAACAATTCATCTTTCTGCATTGATGTGCGCGGAAGAGCGGAGCGACGTGATTGCGGAGATAAAGGCAAAATTGCGGTCAGGAAAGCCGATTCGCGTCATAAGTACGCAGTTGGTTGAATGTGGCGTGGATATAGATTTTCCTGTTGTTTTTCGCGCTCTTGCAGGTCTTGATTCTGTTGCCCAGTCGGCGGGTCGGTGTAACCGAGAAGGAAAGATGAAATGTGGAACGGTGTATTTGTTTAATCCACCTACGAATGCACCGTCGGGATTGTTAAGAAAAGGAGCGATTGTCACAAAAGAGCTTTTAGAATTGCACGGCGGCACATTGTCGCTTACTCCAGAACTCTATGAGGAATATTTTAGAAAGTATTATCGTTCAATAAATAATTTTGATAAATGCGAGTTTGATAAAGCAATGCAGAACGAAAAGAGGGAGTGTAAGTTTCAGTTCCGCACACTTTCTAGCAATTATCATCTGATTGATAACGCATATCAGGCATCTGTATATGTGCATTATTGCTCTAGTCGGACAGGAAAAGACAATATCAATTTGCTTACGGCATTAGCAGCTGGCGAGTTTGATAAAAACATTTTTAGAAAATTGAAGCGGTATGCTGTAAATTTACCAAAAAACGAAATTATGCAATTAGTACAAGAAGGACGAATTCAACAACCGATTGATGATGTTTTTATGCAGTCTCTTGATGATGAAACGCTTTATCAGACAGGGCTTGGTTTTGTCGCTGATTCAATAAAATCATTTGCAACCTATATTTTTTAGTTTTTCGTATAGAAAAGAATGAAAATTTTATGCTATTGTTAACTCGTCGCATTTTTGCGTGAGTTGAAACTTTATTGTTTTTATATAAGGTGATAGAAAATATCGCCTTATATATTCTACAAATTTCTTTATAGTTTTTATATAAAATTGTTGACAGATTAAAAATTCCGTCGTACCATATACAATATAGAGGTCATCAAGAAGATATGCCAAAATTTTTTGATAAAACATTTTGCCTTGAAGTGTGGGGAGATTTCGCTTGTTTTACACGTCCGGAAATGAAAGTTGAACGAGTGAGCTACGATGTGATTACACCGTCTGCTGCTCGTGCGATTTTTGAAGCGGTTTTTTGGAAACCGGCATTTTATTGGAATGTAAAAAAGATAGAAGTCCTAAATCCTATAAAATGGATAAACTTACGGCGCAATGAAGTCGGTGCGGTTGCAAATGATAAATCAAATGGAGTCATAATTGAAGATAACAGGCAGCAAAGAGCGGGGCTTTTTTTAAGAGATGTACGCTATCGTCTTTATGCAGACCTTGTTTTTATTCCGCCAAAACAGAGAGAAGCAACAGCAAATCCGCTTCCCGAATATCTCATAGATGCAGAAGAAAAATCTGAATTGGCAGAGAAAAATTTTACCGATGACCACCCGAATGAAAATCCTGCAAAATACAATGCGATGTTCGAGCGGCGGGCAAAAAAGGGACAATGTTTCTTTCAGCCGTATTTGGGCTGTCGGGAGTTTAGCTGTTTTTTCAAACTGGTTGCGCCAGAGAAAGATGTTGCGATTCCGATTTCCGAAACGCGCGATTTAGGTTTTATGCTTTATGATATGGACTATACAAATCCAAAAGATATTCGCCCTGCATTTTTCCGTGCAAAGCTTGAAAATGGGGTTGTAAATGTTCCTGATTGGAATAGCGAGGAGGTGCGAAAATGATTTTGCAGGCTCTTTATGATTACGCAAAGCGAAAAGGCGATGAGCTTCCCGAAGATGGATTTGAAGATGTTGAAATAAAATATCTTATAAAAATCCGAGAAGACGGCTCCTTGGTGGATTTGATTTCGACAGAAGAAATAAATAGTAGCGGGAAAAAGCAAGGTCATAAATATAAAAAACTTCCAATGCGTGTTGCGCGAAGTGGAAAAACTCCAAAAGCATCTCTTTTGCTTGATAATGTTGGATATGTGCTTCTTGATGATGCAAAACGAGAGTCTTTTATCAGTTTAATTGAAAATTTGCCGAGTGAAGTGAAGTCAACAAAGGAAATTAAAGCCGTTATTGCGTTTTATCGGCAGAATAAAGCAAACGGATTTGACAAGATTGCTTCTACGGACTTGTGGGAAGAATGTCAGAAGACGACAGGATATCTTTCTTTTGTTCTTATGGGGGAAGATGAAATTGTTCCGCAGATAGAGTCTGTTCGTGAGTATCAACGAAAAGTTACTGCGCAAAAAAGTGCGGGCGATGAATCAAGCGAAGAAAACGAAATTATAAAAGGCATTTGTCTTATTACTGGGGAAAATGCGGTTGTGTCTCGACTTCACGCGGCAACACCAATTATCGGTTCAAAGAGCAATGCAAAACTTGTCGGTTTTCAGAAAAATAGTGGTTATGATTCTTACGGCAAAGAACAATCCTATAATGCGCCTGTTTCGGTAAAAGCGGAAAATGCTTATACAAAGGCATTGAATTATTTGATAAAAGATGAGCGGGCAAAAGAAAATAGATTTCGACTGGGAGATGATACCATTGTCTTTTGGGCAGAAAAGCAAGAATCAGAATCTTTTGAAAGTGATTTTTCAGCTTTCTTTACCGCATATAAAGAAATTGATGACCCCGACAGAAATATTCGGGCGGTAAAAAATCTTTTTGCAGCGGTACAAACAGGAAAATATGATAAATATGGTTTAGATTCTAATTTTTATGTGCTCTGCCTTTCTCCCAATGCAGCTCGTATTTCTGTGCGCTTTTGGGAAACGGGCAAGGTTGAAACGTTTGCAAAGCGAATAAAGCAACATTTTGATGATTTTGAAATTGTGCGTCCGTCTTTTGATGATAAGGAGTATTTGAACTTGTATCAGATACTTTCCGCGACAGCTCTTGAATATAAAATGGACAATGTTGCACCGAATCTTATCGGCTCTGTTATGCAGTCCATTTTGAAAGAGTTGCCGTATCCTGCGACCTTGCAGCAGCAGTGCATTCGCAGAATCAGAGCAGAGCAAAAGGTAACGCGGGAACGTGCTGCAATTTTGAAGGCATACATAACTCGCTTGAATAGGCAGAAAAATATAAAGGAGGTTTCTGTGGCATTGGACAGAACGAATGAAAATACAGGCTATCTTTTGGGTAGACTGTTTGCGGCTTTTGAAAAAGTTCAGCAGGAGAGCTCTGATACCGAATTGAATTCAACCATTACAGACAGGTTTTATGGAGCGGCTTCTACAAATCCTGTAACGGTTTTCACTCAGTTGATGCGCTTGAATCGCAATCACATGAGCAAACTAAAGTCCAAAAATCGTGGTCTTCAGATAAATCGCGATAAAGAAATAGGTGAGATTATGAATGCGATAGATTCATTTCCTGCGCACTTAGATTTGAATGAGCAATCATATTTTTCAATCGGCTACTATCACGAGAAGCAGAGCTTCTTTACAAAAAATGAACAAACAGAAGGAGTAAATTGATTATGGCAAAGTTGGAAAAACGCTATGACTTTGTGTTGTATTTCGACGTGAAAGACGGCAATCCAAATGGAGACCCAGATGCTGGCAACCTTCCTCGTATTGATGCAGAAACAGGCAACGGCATTGTTACCGACGTGTGTCTAAAGCGCAAAATCCGCAACTATGTGCAGATTGTGAAAGGCTCGGAAGCGGGTTATGACATTTTTGTAAAGGAAAAAGCAATTCTCAATAAAGAAATCGACACCGTATATGCAGATTTGAGCATTGATGCTAATGCAAAAAAGCCTGCCAAGGGAGAGAATATTGAAAAAGGTCGTGCGGGAATGTGCAAGAAATTCTTTGATATTCGCACATTCGGAGCTGTCCTTTCTACAGGAGCGAATGCTGGTCAAGTACGCGGTCCTGTGCAATTAACATTTGCTCGTTCTATTGAGCCTGTTGTTGCATTGGAACATAGCATTACGAGAATGGCTGTTACAAAAGAAGAAGATGTTGACAAAGAGCGTACAATGGGGCGCAAATATACAATTCCGTACGGATTGTACAAGGTATGCGGCTTCGTTTCTCCGCATTTTGCTGCAAGCACTGGTTTTTCAACAGAAGATTTGGAAGTGTTGTGGGAGGCATTGACGCAAATGTTTGAGGTCGACCGTGCAGCAGCTCGCGGACTTATGACGACACGGCGGCTTATCATTTTTGAGCACAATTCAGCACTTGGCACAAAGCCTGCAGACGAGTTGTTTAATCGTGTAAAATGCGAGCATACTGGAAATTCTCCTGCGCGTGATTTTTCCGACTACACAATTACGCTTGACGGAAATCCGCTGACGGAAACAAAAACAGTTGTGGCGGTTTGATGTATCAAGAAAATGACTATTTACTGCTGAGCGGACTGCAACACATAAAGTTTTGTCCGCGGCAGTGTGCGCTTATACATATAGAACAGCTGTGGAGTGAAAATTTCTTTACGGCATCGGGGCGTGTGCAGCACGAAAAGGTACATTCGGGATTTGCAGAATCTCGCCGAGCGGTGCGGACGGAGCGTGATTTGAAAATCGCATCGAGCGTGCTTGGCATTATAGGACAGACTGACGCGGTGGAGTTTTATCCTGATGGAAAAATTATCCCCATTGAATACAAGCACGGCGAGCCGAAAGAAGACACCTGCGATGAAGTTCAACTGTGCGCACAGGCGATATGTCTTGAAGAAATGCTAAACCGTAAAATCGATAAAGGTGCACTTTTTTATTTCAAAACAAAAAAACGCATTTCAGTTGCGATAACCGACGAATTACGAGCAGAAACTATCGCGCTTGCAAAAGAGTTTCATACGCTTGTCGAAATCGGCACAACGCCCAAAGCTGCCTATACCAAACAATGCGAAAGCTGTTCGTTCATCGATGTCTGTTTTCCCGACTCAGCGGGGCGAAATAAATCGGTAGCCAATTATATAAAACGCCGCTTGAGCCAAGATTTGATTTCTGATTAAAGCCTCGTTGACAGGAGCAAAAATGCAAAGATTTTTGAACACCTTGTATATCACGACGCAAGGGACATATCTACACAAAAAAGGCGATGCAGTTGAAATTATAATCGGCGATGAAGTAAAACAATCTATACCGATGATAAATCTTGATAGCATTGTCTGCTTTGGAAATATCCGTGTCAGTCCTTTTTTGCTCGGCTCTGCGCCAGAACATAACATCACCATCAGTTTTCTGAACGAGCAGGGAAAGTTTTTGGCGCGCGTGCAAGGTCCAGTTGCAGGCAATGTGCTCTTGCGAAAGGCGCAGTATCGCATTTCTGACGACGAAGAAAAATCGGCGCACATTGCAAAGTATTTTATCACGGGCAAAGTTGCAAACCAAAAAACAGTTCTTCAGCGCGCCATTCGCGACCACAAAGACAAAATAGATGCTGAAAAAGTGAGTAATGCGATTTCGATACTCGATAGAAATATCTCGAAAATACAAACAGCGACCGATTTAGCTTCTCTGCGCGGAATTGAGGGCGACAGTGCCGAAACGTATTTTAGCGTATTCGACGAGCTGATAACGTCGCAAAAAGACGGCTTTGTATTCACGAGAAGGAATCGCCGTCCTCCGCTCGACAACGTGAATGCGCTTCTTTCGTTTCTCTATTCGTTTTTGTATCACGATATGATAAGCGCGTGCGAAGTTGTGGGGCTTGACCCTGCCGTTGGCTTTATGCACCGCGATAGACCGGGCAGATTGAGCCTTGCACTCGACTTGATGGAAGAGTTTAGACCGTTTTTTGTCGATAGACTTGTTTTGTCGCTCATAAATCGCGGCGAAATCACTGCAAATCAATTTGAAAAAACGGCGAGCGGCGCGGTCAATATGAACGAAACTGCGCGAAAAACCGTTGTCAATGCGTATCAAAAGAAAAAAGAAACTGTATTGAATCACCCGTATGTCGAAAAGAAAATGTACTTGGCGATTTTAATGCAGACGCAGGCTCGGCTTTTGGCGCGCTACATTCGCGGCGATATTGACGGCTATCCTGTGTATATGTGGAAATAGCGAGGCGAAAAATGATGATGCTTGTCAGCTACGACGTGGCGCGCGATGAAAAAGGCGAAAAACGGCTTCGGCGCGTTGCAAAGACACTCGAAAATTACGGGCAGAGAGTGCAATATTCTGTATTCGAGTGCCTTGTTGAGTCTGCGCAGTGGGTGGAACTGAAAGCAAAATTGCTCAAAGAAATCAATCCCGAATACGATAGCCTGCGCTTTTATTCGCTCGGCGCAAATTGGGAGCGCAAAGTTGAGCATATCGGGCAGAAAAAGCCTCTCAATGTGCAAGATGTCCTTATTTTTTAGCTTTTTCGCAGAATCGTTAAAAGTATGCTGTCATTATCTCACTTTGACATTCTCTGTCGCGCACGACGCGATATTCCCGTGTCAAGCAATCGGAATGACAGAAAGGCATACATTCTGTTATCAGCGGCTGATACAGATGTGTTCAGCCTTAGAATACACGTGTAATCAAGGGCTGATAACACGTGTACAAGCCGCTGATTACACGTGTAACACGGGCAGGACACACAATGCGACAGCGGCAGGAACAGACCGTCTTGAGATAGTGAAAAATAGCGAAAGAAATATACTGACCAAAAAAAGATTTTCTGCTATAGTATGGAAAAAGTTTGCACTCACGATAGCTAGGAGTTTTTATGGCAGATACAAAGGAAATATGCCGCGCGTTTGTCTGCGAGGCATTGCATACATTAAAAGCGCAAAAAGGAATTGAAATCGAGATAGACGCTGGCAAAATTGCCGCAGAAATACCGCCGAACCCCGAAATGGGCGATTTAGGTTTCCCGATGTTCCCGTTCGCGAAGGCGTTTAGAAGTGCGCCTGTCGCGATTGCGAAGGAAGTCGCGGCGCTTATCGGCAAAAAAGATGCAGGCGAGTTCTTTGCGGTCGGTCCGTATGTGAATGTGCGGCTCGATAAGGCGGCTGAAGCGGCAAAAATCCTTTCTAAAATCGAAAAAGAGGGAGAGGAGTACGGCTCTTTGCTCGAAGACGGCACAAAGGCGCTCGCTGGTCGTCGGGTGATGGTGGAGTTTTCAAGCCCGAACACAAACAAGCCGCTTCACCTCGGACACATGAGAAACGATGCGCTCGGTGAATCGGTGAGCCGCATTTTGAAGAAGGCTGGCGCGGAGGTGTGCAAAGTCGATTTGATTAACAACCGCGGTATTCATATCTGTAAATCGATGCTCGCGTACAAGCTCTTTCACGAGGCGAACGGCGACACTCCCGAAAAGCTCGGTATGAAGGGCGACCATTTTGTCGGTCAGTGCTATGTGGAGTTTGACCGCTATCTCAAGGGCGAAAAGGATAAACCTGAAAGTGCGCACCCCGAAGTGCAGGAGCAGGCGGAGGAAATGCTTCGCAAGTGGGAAGCGGGCGACGAGGAAACGCGCAAGCTGTGGCAGATGATGAATGATTGGACGTTCAACGGTGTGAAAGAAACCTATGACCGCACAGGCGTGGCGTTCGACAAGTTCTATTTCGAGAGCGAAACGTATCTCAAGGGAAAAGATGAGATTCAGAAAGGACTCGAAAAAGGTGTGTTCTTCAAAGCGGCGGACGGAAGTGTGCGCGTGGACGTAACGGAGGCGGTCGGCAAGGGCAAGGACGGCGAAGACCACGAGAAAGTGCTTTTGCGAAAAGACGGCACATCGGTCTACATCACGCAGGACATCGGTACGGCAATCAGCCGCCACAACGATTGGGCGTTTAATGAGCTTGTTTATGTTGTCGCGACGGAGCAGAATTTCCATTTCAAAGTGTTGTTCTACATCTTGAAGAAGCTCGGTTTTGACTGGGCGGAGAAACTGCACCACCTTGCGTACGGCTTGGTCAATTTGCCGAATGGACGAATGAAGAGCCGCGAAGGCACGGTTGTTGACGCGGACGATTTGATTGATTCATTGCACGCGGACGCTCTCAAGGCGATTCAAGAGCGCGGGCGCGAGGACGAAGTGGGGAACGCGGACGACGTGGCGGAGAAAGTTGCGTTGGCGGCGTTGCATTACTATTTGTTGCAGGTGTCGCCTGTGAAAGATATGGTCTTTAATCCTGAGGAATCTTTGAGTTTCAACGGCAATACAGGACCGTATTTGCAGTATATGGGCGCGCGCATCAGCTCGATTTTGCGAAAGGCGCACGACGCTGGAGTGGAGGCGGACGCAAGCGGTGTTGCTTTGCTCAAAGGCGCGGAGGAATGGGAACTGGTGAAGACGCTCGGCGAGTTCCCCTCTCTTGTGGCTCGTGCGGCGGAAAGCCTTGACCCGAGCATTGTGGCGAATTATCTGTATGCGGTGTCAAAGGCGTTCAGCAAGTTCTATCAGACAAGCCCGATTTTGTCTGTAGAGGACAAAAAGCTCTCTGGCGCGCGCTTGTATCTTGCGAAATGCACGCTCACGGTGCTGAAGAACGCTTTTGATTTGGTTCTTGTTCAGTACCTCGACAAGATGTGAGGACGCACAGCGGCTTTTGTAAAAGGCTCTTTTGTAAGACGCACAGCGGCTTTTGTATAGAGCGTATAAAATCGTGCCGCTATTTGTTTTTGAAATATCTTTGAGAGATATTCCCACACGGTGTGAAAAAAGGCTTGCACTGCTTCTTTCGGTGCAAGTCTTTTTTTGCGCTGTTTCGCAATGCCGATACACGCAAAATGTGCCGATATTATTTTGATAAAAATTATTTTAGGAGATTTTATGAAACCAAGATTCAGCGATGACCCGCAGAAAATGCTGTTCGCCCTCGTGGGCTACATTGGCGGACTTTTGTGCATTGCAATTATCGTGTTCTGCGCCGTTCGCCACACTCAGAAAAAAAAAGCCGAAAACACCCAAATCGTTCTTGACCTTGAAGCAGGAGCAGAAAACATTGAGGAAGAAGCCTTGAACGATGATTGGAATGCCGACGAACATCGCGGCTCGGCGTATGCACGGGAAGAGCTGTCGGGCGAAGTTATGCAATTCGGAGAAATTTGGGGCTATGTGATGGCAAAGCGCGAAGACGAATTTGACTACAGTATGCCGCTGACCGACATCGGTTATTTTTCGGCAGACGTAAACTCCTACGGCGAACTTTCTACGCTCAATCGTGGCGACAATTTTGCGGCGTTTTCTGGGCGAATCCATTTAGTGTCCACCTGCGAAAGCCGCGCGCTCACCCATTTTGTGCTCGACCCCGCGTACAGCGTGCGCGACCGCCTCGTAAAATCGCTGATTGCCGCAAGCGCAAACTACGACGGCTTGCAGATTGATTACGAGCTGGTGCCTGCCCGCGACGGAAAGCATTTTCTGGAGTTTTTGCGCCTCTTGAAAGCAGGTTTGGGCGATAAAATTCTGTCCGTCGCCATTCCCGCCCGTGTGCGCACCATAAAGGGCGACGTGTACAGCTACCGCGCGCTTGCCGCCGTCGTTGACCGCATTATCGTGATGGCATACGATGAGCATTGGTCCACGAGCGAGCCCGGCTCAATCGCGTCTATACCGTGGAGCCGCCGCGTGGGAGAATATTCTGCGAGCGTGATTCCAAGCGAAAAACTCGTGATGGGATTGCCGTTTTACGGGCGCACATGGGGCGATTTCACCACAAATAAAGCGTATTATTTCAGCGGAATCAATCGTCTTTTGACCGAAAATCACATTCATACCATCGAACGCGATGATAACGTGCCGTATTTTTCGTTCAAAAAAGAAATCACGATTACCGGCTATTTTGAAGACGAGCAATCGCTCCTTGCGCGCACACGGCTTTACAAAGACCTCGGCATAAAAAATCTGGCGTTCTGGCGCGTGGGGCAGGAAGACGGCGAATATTGGAAATGGATTTCCTCCGAAAACGCCGACGTAGAGCCGTCAGAAGAATAACAGCACTGAATGATAGGAAATATGCCATACAAAAACGTGTTTTCTGCCGCACGCTATGGCATTTTTTTTGAAATATGCGTATGATATTTTTATGAAAAAGACAAATGCAATGCGCATTTTGGATAGCGCAAAAATAAGGTACGAAACCGCTTCTTACGATGATGACGGCGAGCACGAGCTTTCGCACGGTGCTGCGGCAAGAACGGCAGAAAAGCTCGGCATAAATCCCGCACAGGTGTTCAAAACGATTGTGATGCGCACGGATTCCAAGGAAGTCGTGGTGTTTTGCCAGAGCGCAACATCGGAAATCAATCTCAAAAAAGCGCGCGCGGCGTGCGGTGCAAAGGAGTTGTCGCCGGTAAAAAGCGAGGAGCTTTTATCGCTCACGGGGTATGTGCGCGGCGGGTGCAGTCCGCTCGGAATGAAGCGAAAATTCCGCACGTTCATTGATGAAAGCGCGCTGTTGCACGAAAAGGTGTATGTGAGCGCGGGACTTCGCGGAGAGCAGATTTGCCTTGCTCCTGCCGATTTGGTCAAGGCGTGCTCTGCCGAAACGTGCGATTTAATTCTTGAGGCGTAACGATGAAAAAATGGGGATTTTTGGCACTTTTTTCGGTGCTGGTACTTTTTTCGTGCGGCGAAAAAAAGAGCATTGAGGATACCGCTCTCAAAGTCAACGCGGAGGGCGCGATTCAGCTTTCGGTTCAGAATGCGCAAAGCGATTCGGAACATTCGTGGAATCTTTCGGAACGGAAAATCTGCGTCATTTTCGGCTACGGCTACAATTCCGACGAGTTTGTTTCTCAAGCGGTCGAGGAATTGTCTTCGCAATACGGGCTTGCCGAGGACGGCGGGCTTATCGTGCCGCTCGTTTTTCCGAATGATTTTTTGCACGCAGGCAGAGCGCGCATTTCGCTGCTGAAAGACCTCGTGTCGTCTTTCGATTTGGACGGAATGATTATTTTGGGCGCGCCAGAAGCCACAAACAAGGCTTTAGCCGCGATAGAAGACGATTTTGGCGGTAAAAAATCGTATCCCGTGGTGGCATTTTTTCCGCAAGACGATATGCTCGCAATGGAATCGGTTTGCGATTTGGTTTTTGAAAAAACGCTCGATATTTCTTCCGAAGAAATGCTTTTGATTTTGAAAAAAACGGTGGACTATCTCCCCGCCTGCGCAGGTTCGCTCGAACTTCGCACCGAGATTGACCACGCAAAGCAAATGCTCGGAGACATAAAAACAATAAAGCGCTATGTGGATAGCGATACGGGTCTGACTCCCGAAAATCATTTTATTTTGGAATAGCCTATGGATTTGCAAAACGCGGCGCAACTGGCAACAGGATTTTGGGCAAGCGTACCTGATTTTGAATCGCTTTTACAAAAAAACAGGGTAAAAGCCCTCGTAATCTCAGATTCGCATTTTAACAAATTCGTGCTGAACGCCGTGCTGACTGCGTTTTCGGACGCTGACGCGCTGCTTTTTTGTGGCGACGGTATCGGGGACATCGTGGACAATGCGCATTTGCTGCCCGGTGCGGTTTCTTTTGTGCGCGGCAACAACGACCCGGGAACGTACCCGTTTGCGTTCGGCTCACGGCTGGAGCAGTTGAAAATCCCGCGCGTCGTGTCGGTGAGCATCGCAGATTGCCCGATTGTGATGACTCACGGCGATTCGTTCAGTTTTTTTGATTCCCTCAACGACAGCATTGATTTTGCAAAAACAAGCGGCGCAAAAGTCGTTCTGTTTGGGCATTCGCATCGCGGCTGTTTTTTGCAAAAAGACGGCATTTTGGCGCTCAATCCCGGAAGCATTTCTCGCCCGCGCGGCTGTCCTGCCAGTTTTGCGGTGCTGGATTTCGTGCGCGGCAAGCCACTCCCCGACTTCACTTTTTACAAAATCGACGCCGCCGAAAACGATGCTCCGTTTTGTTTTCGTCCCTTTATCCCAAAAGAATTCGTTGATGATTGGCTTTTATGATGTTTACGACTCGGTTTCGCAAAGAAACGACAATCCAAGCTGAATGTCTTTTAAGAAAGAATCGATTTCTGCCCGAACGCGCTTGAGAAATTGCGGCTCGACACTCGGCGAAAATCCGTCCGGGAAATGCAGATATAAATAATCGCGTTCCGAAAGCAGCGAAAGGATTGCCTCCGAAAGTCCGCGCTGTTTTTCATCTTCCGCCAATGCCTTTTCCCCAAAAATCAAAAGCTCTTTGAGGTGCGTCAATGCCTTTTCTTCCGCGCAATAAAAATCGCGAATTTTTTGCGAAAGGTCGTGATTTTTTTTCACATTCGGCAAAAAATGCGCCTTCGACTGCACTCTGCTCAGAAACGCGCCCAGTTCAGCCGAAGAAACACACGGAATAGAAAGCGGCAATCCCGATTCTCCCGCATCGAACAAAAACGGCGTTCCCGCAAAATAGCGCGCAAACAAATCCGCGTAGCCCGAGAGATTTTTTGTAGTTATCGCACGGTTGCCGTCTTTACCGACACATTTTTCCGCTCCCACGCCAAACGCCGCGTCCATATTATCCACGCCAAAAAGCCGCGTTATTGAGCGAAGGCGTTTTTTGTGCTGCGGAGCTTCCTTTGTGTGCGTCGCGCCCGCCTTGTACGAAAAATCAAGCCCTGCAACAAAAATCGGGATTTCGGGTTGAGAGCGCAACAGCAGAGCAATCTGCACCGCCGTCAAGCCCACCGAGCCGAGCGGTTCAATTTCAGTCGGCAAAATCGAAAGCCGTTTAAGCCGCGCAAGATACGTCGCATCATCGTATTTTGACAAAAATGCCGCCACCGATTTCGCACCGACCTTTCGGCGAATCGTTCGCGAACACAAATCGGCAATCAAAACGCTTTTTTCCACTCCTGCGCCCGCAAAACACGCATCAATCGCACTTTGCGCCTCCACGGTAACTACCGCGTCAGCAAAAATGCCGTGCGCCTTGAGCGGTAAAACCGCCGCATCCACCGCAATGATAACGCATTTTTCGAGAAGAGATTTCGGGATTTTTTTCAGCAACAACTCAGTGCTTTCTCCCGCACCAAAAACAAAAATCGGGCTTGAGACACTTTTTTCAAGCACACCAAACGGAATTGCCTCAGAAAACCGCCCAAGCGATTTCATCACATTATGCGAAAAAATGCGCCCAAAACGAACAAGAGTTATCCTATTTTTCCAAAAAACCGAAATTGCGTCTTGGATTTCGGCAAAAAATGAGGCATATTCCTCGCGAAAAAACTGAACGCCTGCACTCAAATCGACTCGGATTGCCCGCTTTATTTTTCCCGTGCGAATCAATGCCGCCGCGTATTTTTTTGCTTCCGCTGTATTCAGCAGATGCACCTCAACGGGCAATTCGGCGATTTTTTCCGCGCATAAAGCAAACAGATTCAGCTCATTTTCCACCGCAATTATCGGGCACTGCTCTGGAAGTTTGGCAATCAAATCATCAACACCATAACAAAACGCAGGCGAAAAAAGAAAAACCAAAGTCCCGGGCAAAACGGAAAGATTTTCTACCGCCGCTTTTATAGCGCGCTCGGGATTGTATCGAGAATAAAGGAATTTACCCTTGTAAGAAACGGAAAAGCCCTGACCAGCAGAAACCAGAGAGGGCTTTTCTTCAAAATTTTCAGCCATTTACAGAGAATTTTTCATAAAATTGTCAAAATACACTTTGTCAACATTATTCACAACTTTTTTGCTCTCCAAAACCGCCGTCTGCAAAGCGTTCAAGTCGTAATTCACGCTTTCAGACTTATAGCTGTCGGTGTTCGCAACATTTTCATTTGTATTGATTTTTGTCAACTGAAGAACAACAATTTTATTGCCCATCACAATCGGCTCTGAAACTTCATTTTCTTTCATCGTAAAAGCTGTTTTCAAAAATGCCTCATTCGTAGAAGCCCCCGCCAAAGCTGAAACGCTAGACGGAAGATTTGTAAACAGAGAACTGTTTCCGTAATTGAGCGGGAATGCAGGAACTTCAGTTTTTACCAATTCAAACTTGTCGCACGCAGCATCGAACGGGGAATCCTCTTCCTCATCTTCTGAACCTCTTGCAATGGTTCTTGAAGCCTCTGTTACGAAGTTCTTTGCAATGTTCATATAATAATCCTGCATATATGACGCTTCGTATGTTTTGATATAACTTGCAACGTCGTTGATATTTATGCTGCCTTCAAAGTCCATAGCAACGCTCTCTCCATCTCCGCGGAAAATAGAGAAACCATTTCTCATTTCGATAACATCGCTAAACTCGTTTTTCTTTAATGCCTTGATAGCGTTTTGTGCGTTCTTTGCAGTATCATCGTCAGACGGCTTTACGATTGCATCAATCTGATATGAATACGTATTCGTTAACTTACCGTTATCTTCTCTGTAATATTTTGTTGCAGTATCAAGCGTTAAAGCATCTTCAAAAGTAATCTCATTTGCTTTGAGCTGCTTGAGTGCAGCTTCTGCATTTTCTTTTGTATCGAAAGAAAGCACAGATAAATCATATTTTGTGAATAAATCTGAATGTTCTTTTCCGAACTTTACAACCTCTTCGTTTGGCAAATCGCGAATATCAAATGAAACAAGGTTAAACGCTCTTGTTTCGTTTTCCACATTTGCAAGAAAGTTCTTTTCGTTGTTCGAAATCTTCAAGCCATAAAGCGTATCATTTCCAACAGAATCAGACGAACCGAACAAATCTTCCATATAGCGAGAGCGGAAAAGGCTTTCCGAAATTTCTTTTCTCAGCGATGCTTTGTAAGAATCCGAAGCCTGTCGCCACAGTTTTTGTGAATATCCGTTTTCGTCGGAAAAATACGAAACCATAATTCTGTCTTCTGCAATTTCTGGTACTTTGTAGCCGGATTTTGCCACGGCATCTTCAACCATCATCGTGAAAACGGTCTGGTTGAATGCGTAGCGGAACGCGGTATAATATGTTCCTGCATTCGCAGATTTTCCATTATTTTCAACATATTGCGCAACTGTATCTGCAAAATACGTTCCCTGCTCGTAGCGAATCGGCTTTCCGTCATAAGAGCCGAATGCGGGGAGCTTTTTTCCAAACAGCGCAGTAAAGATTTCCGTTCCCACTCCAAAAACGATAAACGTAAACACCGACAAAATAAGAATAATAACTGAACCAATCCAGAGCAGCTTATTTTTCATAAAATCTTCCTTAAAATGATAATACAGACGCTCATTTTATCATTCTGCACTTTTACTGTCAACGAGCGGAATCACATAAAAAATTTGAATTTTTTTCAAACAGCTCTTGACATACTGATTTTGTTTCTGATATAGTATTATTCATCACGGGGGCGTAGCGAAGCTGGTTTATCGCGCTGGCCTGTCACGCCGGAGATCGAGGGTTCGAGCCCCTTCGCTCCCGTCAAAAGCTCGCTCACAATGAGCGGGCTTTTCTATTGAAAGCAAGTTTACTTGTTGTTTTTTTTCGGGCAATAGCGCAGCTGGTAGCGCGCTACGTTCGGGACGTAGAGGTCCCCGGTTCAAATCCGGGTTGCCCGACAAAAAAACAGTTCTATTCTTAGGGCTGTTTTTTTTATGCCCACAAATCTTGTCTTGTTTTTATCAAAAAGGATTTTCAGCTATCAGAATTGCGATAAAGGCTTATAAAGCAACGTTTTATCTTTTTTTTGCCACGAACATAATTCCGCCATTCCATTTCAATCAACGCACTGGAAATGTATTTCTTTGATACCGCAAAAATGCAATCAGTTGAAAAAATAAGTATATCTGTGTTACTATGAAAAGTATGATTATCACAGCAAACAAATCTACTCTTTTTGGTCATATACGAGTGCATGGTTCAAAAAGCCACACGATTCGCGCTCTGCTTTTGGCGGCATTGGCAGAGGGCACATCAACGATAAAAAATCCGCTTGCGAGTGCGGACTGTATTTCTACCTTCAAGGCAATTCCGCTACTGGGCGCATCTGTGGACGGCTCCCCAAGCGAAAACAGCACGGAATGGATTGTGCACGGTGCAGGTTCACGCGCGCATTTACCTTCCGACGTGGTAAATGTGGGAGATTCTGGTTCGCTTTTGTATTTTATGAGTCCGATTGCCGCAACTTTTGCGGGGTGGACGGTATTCACGGGCGACGATTCTATCCGAAAGCGCCCGGTAACGCACGTCGTGGACGCTTTGAAGCAACTCGGCGCAGAGGCATATATCACGCGCCCTGATTCCGATAGCTGCCCGATGATTATCAAAGGTCCAATCAGCGCGGTGAACGAAGTTACCACCGACGGACGCTTATCGCAGTATGTAAGCGGTATGATGATGGCTGCAACACGGCTGGACGGCACGCTCCGCATTCATCTTACCGACCCAAAAGAAACGCCGTACCTCACAATGACGCGAAAATGGCTCGAGAGTCTCGGCGCAATAGTGCGAATGAGCGATGATTTCAAAGAAATCGAGGTGGACGGCAATCGTTCCATTCCTCATTTTGAGCG
>CALBGU010000179.1 GCA_937893155.1 uncultured Treponema sp.
ACCTGATTGAATATATTGCAAAATCATTGGTCGATGATCCCAGTGCAGTCTCGGTAAAAGAAACCGAAGGCGACCGAGGTCCTGTTTTGGAGTTGAGTGTTGCCCAGGGTGATATTGGAAAGGTGATTGGTAAATACGGTCGTATTGCAAAGGCTTTGCGCACTGTTTTGGCAGCTTCTGCTTCAAAGAGTGGAGTTCGCTATAGTCTGGAAATACTGGACTAAAGAAAAGTGCTTGAAGAATTTGTAGTAGGAATTGTTCGAGGCTCTCACGGAGTTTCGGGCGAGTTTAGAGTTGAGAGTACTTCTGGGTATTTCGACCATTTTGAGCGAATGAAGGAAGTTACCTTGACAGACGGAAATAAACGGTACAAATGCACGGTAGAATCTGTGTCTTTGGGAAATGACACGTTGTTTCTGAAAGTAAGCGGAATAGATTCACCTGAAAAGGCGAGAGAATACAATAAATGGAATATTGTTGTTCCGCGTGAGGATGCTCACCCTCTTGAAAAAAATGAGTGGTACATAGAAGACTTGAAAGGGTGTTCTGTGTTTTATGAAGACGGTTTGGCTGTTTCTGCGCCGGCAAGTTTACCTGAAGATAAAGTTGTTGGTACGGTCACAGACGTATTGGAAGGCGGAGCGGGTTATCTCGTAGAGATTTCGCTGTCCGAGAGCTCAAATCTTCTTTCTGATGAGCAAAAACACACGGCGAGCGGAAAAAGCAGAAGTGTGTTAGTTCCTTTTAACAAAGAGTTTATAGGAACGGTTGACGTAAGAAAGAGAATGATAGGGCTGATGCACCTCTGGATTCTGGAGTAATTCCTGTGAAATTTACTGTGCTGACCTTGTTTCCCGAAATACCGCGCGCTTTTTTTGAAAGCTCAATCATGGCGAAAGCTGTAGAGCGGGGAATTATTGCCTACGATTTAGTGAATATCAGAGATTTTGCTTTTGATAGACACAAAACATGTGACGACAAACCGTATGGGGGCGGGGCAGGTCAACTGCTTTTACCAGAGCCCTTGGGACTTGCACTTGATAGCGTGAAGGCGTATAAAAAACATGTGATTTATGTTACGCCGAGCGGAAAGCAATTCACGCAAAAGAAAGCGCAAGAATTGAGCAAGAAAGACGAAATCGTCTTAGTTTGCGGACGATACGAAGGTATTGACCAGCGAATTATAGATACTTATGTTGATGACGAAATCTCTATTGGGGATTATGTTATGTCGAGCGGCGAAGTTGCTGCAACAGTGATTATCGACGCAGTGTACAGACTCGTAGAAGACGTTATTACAAAAGAATCTTTAGACGAGGAAAGTTTTTCGAGCGGACTTCTTGAATACCCTCAATACACGCACCCAGCGGTATATAAGGGCATGGCTGTGCCTGAGGTTTTGACAGGCGGCAACCACGAAGAGATTCGGAAGTGGCGGCTGAAAAAGAGCTTGCAAAAAACGCTGATGAACAGACCTGATTTGATTCAGAAAGCGAGAGAGCAGGGAATTCTTACTTCAGAAGCCGAAGGAATGATTGAGCAGCTGCTAGAATGTTTTTTGCTGAAGCACGAGGGCAGGAAGAAACGCAGAAGGCGATTAGCGTCTACTGCTAGAACAGGAGAATAAGAATGGACCTTATAAAGACCATTGAAGAGAAGCAGAAGAAAGAAGCTGCTGAGAATTTTAACGTTGGCGATACAGTTCGTGTTTTCTTCAAGATTATTGAAGGCAAAACAGAACGTGTTCAGGTGTACGAGGGACTTGTTATCTGCAAGAAGAACTCTGGAATCGGACGCACATTCACTGTTCGCAAGAACAGCTATGGCGTTGGTGTAGAGCGCGTTTTCCCTGTAAACAGCCCACGCATTGTAAAGGTTGAGATTGCTCGCCCTGGTAAAGTTCGCCGTTCAAAGCTCTACTACATTCGCGACAAGGTCGGTAAGGGAGCTAAGATTAAGGAGCGCGTAGGTGCAGAAGTTACCGCAATGGTGAACGCTGCAAACGCTGCTGCAAACGCTGCTGTTACAGGAGCTGCAAAGAAAGAAGCAGAGAAAGCTGCTGAGAAATAAAGTTTTCTCAATGTTTTTTTGAATTATACGTGATTTTTGAAAAGCCTTCGCTTGCTTTTGTCGTGCGGGGGCTTTTTCATTTTATTTTCATTTTAATTGGAGATTTTAGAATTTTTTTTACTAAAAAAAGAATGAAATAAAAATTTATTCGTAAAATTATTTTTCTATGTTACGAACTTTTTTTTATTGTGTTATAATCCGATTATGATATTTAAAATGAGGTTTTTATGACAGCAGATTTTAGAAAAATCGATTGTAATGAAGTAAAACTCGGAATGCGATTTTCTGCTCCTGTTTTTTTTGAGGACGGTAAAAATATGTTTCTTGCTTCAGGAAAAGAAGCCAAGCCGTACCATATTTTTGCTATTCAACGATGGAAAATCCCATTTTTGCTTACAAGTGGCACGGTGATACCGTCAGAATCTGTGTCGAACATAAGCTCTGAAGGCATTGAAGCAGAGGTAAATGATTTACCAGAATTGGACGGCATTGAAGCGGAACTGGAACCTCTTGATTGAAAATTTTGAAAAATGATATGGCTGAATCATCTGTGGAAACAACAACTGCAACAGGAAAATGGGGCGAAGAAAAGGCTGCAACGTATTTGAAATCGTTGGGGTACAAAATTATCGCAAGAAATTTCAAACGGCGCGGCGGCGAACTCGATATTATCGCTCTTGATGGGGAAATCCTTGTAATAGCTGAAGTTAAAACACTTCCCAGTGGAAATATTGAAACGCTTTCACACGAGTTAAATTTAAGGAAACAAAAAAGAATTATAGAAACGTCTAAACGTTTCATTCAAATGAATCGACAATATAATGACAGCATAATTCGTTTCGATGTGCTAGTTATTGATATGCCGGGTTTTCCCGACGTGTATCATATAAAAGATGCTTTTTCGGAGCTTGTATGATATCTGTTTTAAAGACAGGGGATTCTGAACTACCTGGTAATTCAAAATTAAGTGAATTAAAATTGAAAATTAACGACAGAAAATATCTTAACAATGCTATTGACAGGATTGCTTCTGTGTTGAGTTGCAGATTGGTAGAAGCTCATGGTGTTACTGGAAATTCTGCGGAATTTATGGTACAGTAGCGTTAGGAGTAAAAAAGAAAAAGATGGATAAGACGGATAATCGTCGTTCAAGAAATGGAAAAAAAAGTTGGGGCGGAAATTGGAAAGATTCTCCAACAAAAGAAAATCGTGGGTCGCAGCGGGGTGGACAAGGGCGTTTTAGTCGGTCTTATGCGGTTTCAAGCAAGGAAATTTCTGAGCGCGAAAACGCTATTTTGGAATATAAAGCAAAAGAAACGGTCTGCGCTATGTGCGGTCAGGTCATCAATGATATGATTATTTCGATGGCAGATAAAAACGGCGGCGGTCCTGTTCATTTTGATTGTGTTCTTGAGGCGATTTCTAAACAGGAAAATTTAAAAAACGGCGAAAAAATCATATACATCGGTCAAGGAAGATTTGGTGTGGTGTATTTTGAGAATCCGCATGATATGCGGCATTTCGCTATTAGAAAAATTATTGAGTGGGAAGAGCGTGGAAAGGTCATTGACTGGCGAACAGAGATTTCTGATTTGTACAGCAAAGTTCGATGATTTTACCCGCGTTTTTGTGTTTTTGGATATAACTTTTTGAGTTTTCTTGAGAAGTTTTTATAAATAAAAACGGATTCGTTCACGGGAGGGGATGATGAACGAATGGATTAAAAAGCAAACAGAATCCATAAAAGGTTTTTGGTCAAAGTGGAGCATCGTCCAAAAGGCAATATTCGGTGGCATAATCGTCGCGATTATTGTTGCTTTGGTTGTAATGCTTCGTGTTTCGGGAACTCCGTCAGCGGAACCTGTTTTTAATGTTGCACTCGAAGAGTCTTTGCGCGATGAAATGGTCGTGCATTTGCAAAACGAGGGTATTAAGGCTTCGGTGAGTTCTGATGGAAAATTGGTTGTGCCAGATGCAAAAACAGCGCAAAAGGCGCGTAGTAGCTTGCTCCTTGCTGGTTTGCAGCCGAATACCAACGACCCGTATGCTATTTTCAATATTTCTGCATGGGCAAAGACAGACTTCCACAATGAAAAAGAGTGGAAAGACGCAATGGAAAAACTGGTCAAGCGTCAGATAGAATCTCTCCAAGATATTCGAACTGCAAATGTTATGTTGACTGCGCCTGAAAAAACACTGTTTGCTTCTGAGCAAGACCCTGTTACTGCGGGCGTTACGGTGTATGCGCAACCCGGAAGTGATATTTTGCAGACAAAGAAAAAGGTAAAAAGCCTTGAAAATTTGATTGCAAAATCAGTTGAAGGCTTGAAGACCGAAAACATTACTATCGTTGATGGCGCAACAGGTGAGGCTGTTAACGATTTTGAGGGTATGGAAGCCAGCGAGCGCGTAGACATCGTGGCAAAAGAGCAAAAATTAGTGCAAAAACTTGAGGCTCAGTATAGTGCTCGCGTATATACGGCTTTGATGGGCATTTTTAAGAACCGTATCAATGATGTAAACGTAAAAATCGATATGGATATGTCCAAAGAGCAGAGTCAGGCAACTATTTATTCCCCTATTGTCATAAAGGAAGATAATCCTAATACTCCGTATGATGATTCTGAATTCAAGGACAGTCTTGTTCTTTCATCGGAAACGGTAACAAAGAGTTGGCAGGGTACTGGAGCTAATCCTGAGGGACCTGCAGGAACAGAAGGACAGACACCGCCTGTGTATTCTGATATGTCTAATGTGGTAGGACGTATGGAAGAAACGGGCGTAAAGCAGAACAACGTGGTAAACCGCACGGACACGCAAAAAGAGGTGAGCCCGACAATCAAGGCGATTACAGTTTCGGTGAACATCGACGGTGTTTGGACGAAGAAATACGACGAAAAAAATAATGTTATCGTAAAGAATGGAACGATTGAGCGTGAATATACGCCTGTTTCTGCTGAAGATTTGGCGAGTGCAAAAGATTTGGTTATCAAAGCCGTAAATTCAGACAAGGAACACGTTTCTGTTACGAACATTGCGGTTGACCATACCGACGAGTTTGCGGCAGAAGATGCTGCGTTCTTGCGAAAAGAGCAGACGCGCAAAACGGTTTTGTATTCGCTCTTGGGAATTGCAGTTATTCTCCTCGCGTTTATTATCTTTAGATTTGTCAATCGCGAAATCGAGCGCAGAAAGAGACTTCGCGAGGAAGAGATTCTTCGCAAACAGCAGGCAGCTCGCGAAGCAGCTTTGTGGGAAGCTCGCGACCAAGGTGTCGAAGTTCAGATGTCTGTGGAAGAAAGAAAACGCACGGAATTGCAGGAAAATGCTATTGCTATGGCAAAAGAACATCCGGAGGATGTCGCAATGCTTATCCGTACATGGCTGATGGAGGAATAGAATATGTCAGATTCTGCAAAGCCAGCTGCAAAGGGCGGAAAGGGCTCTGGCGGCGGAAAAAAAGGCGGTGCGAAAGATTACAAGAGCCTAAGCGGAAAACAGAAAGCCGCTATGTTCTTGGTTTTGCTCGGAAGCGATGTTTCCAGCGAAATCATGAAGCATTTGCGTGAAGATGAAGTTGAGCAGTTGACTTTTGAGATTGCTCGACTTGAGCCTGTTGATGCAGATTTTAAAGACCAAGTCTTGGCGGAATTCCAAGATTTGATGAATGCTCAGAACTTTATCACGACTGGCGGTATTGATTATGCTCGTGAGCTTTTGGAAAAGTCGTTAGGAAGCCAAAAGGCTATTGATATTATCAACCGTCTTACAAGTTCTTTGCAGGTGCGCCCGTTTGATTTTATCCGTCGCACAGACCCTGCTCATCTTTTGAACTTTATTCAGACTGAGTATCCTCAGACGATTGCGCTTATTTTGGCGTATCTTGAGCCTCAGAAAGCTGCGTTTATTTTGCAGCATTTGCCGGAGGAAATTCAGCCAGAAGTTTCAATGCGCCTTGCAACAATGGATAGAACTTCGCCTGATGTTCTTCGTGAAGTTGAGCGCGTTCTTGAGAAAAAACTGTCTACGCTTTCAAGTGAAGATTACACGGCGGCGGGCGGTGTTGAAGCTATCGTTGATATTCTTAACCTTGTTGACCGCAGCTCTGAAAAGGCGATTATCGAATCTTTGGAAGAAGAAAATCCGGATTTGGCAGAAGACATCAAGAAGCGAATGTTCGTTTTCGAAGACATCGTTATGCTCGACGACCGTGCTATTCAGAAAGTTCTTCGCGAAGTCGATACGCAGGAACTTGCAAAAGCACTCAAAAATGTGGACGCGGAAGTTCAAGACAAGATTTACCGCAATATGTCAAAGCGTGCCGCAAGTATGCTCAAAGAGGATATGGAGTTTATGGGTCCTGTCCGCGTGAAAGATGTCGAAGAAGCTCAGCAGAAGATTGTTGCCGTTATCAGAAGACTTGAAGAGAGCGGCGAAATTGTTATTGCGCGTTCTGGCGAAGACGAAATGGTTGTTTGATGGAGTATAAAATATGTCTGACGAAGCATTTATCAAAAGCGTATATATGTCCAAAAGAGTTTTTCGCCCGAACGAAATAACTCAGAAAAAAGATGGTGTTGTTTTGCAGCTTGCTCACGATTATTCTCCGAAAGTAGAAGAAGTTGTCGTCGAGGAAGAGCCAAAGTACGAAGGACCTACCGCAGATGACTTGCGCCGAGAAGCTGAAGAGTTCAAGATTCAGTGGGAAGCTGAAAAGGCTGATATGCTTGCAAAAGCGCAGGCAGAAGCTGACGAAATCATAAAGAATGCTGAAAGCACTGCATTTGATAGAGTGAAAGAGCAGCAGGATAAGGCTCTTGTTATCAAGGCAGACGCAGAAAAAGAAGCCGCTGAGATTATTCAGAAAGCAAAAGACGAGGCTGATAGTATTCTTGAAAAAGCGCGGAGCGACGACGAGAATATCCGCCGTTCTTCTAACGAGGAAGGCTTTGAAAAAGGACACGAAGAAGGCTACAATAAGGGCAAAGACGAAGTGCAACGGCTTATCGGGCGCGTTCACTCTATGCTTGAGGGAATCCAATCTCGCAGGCAGGAGATTTTGAACGAAACCGAGCAGCAGATTGTTGACCTTGTTATTCTTATGACGAGAAAAGTCGTAAAGGTCTTGTCTGAAAGCCAGAAAAATGTCGTTATGGCAAATGTGTTGTCTGCGCTCAAAAAGGTAAAGACGAGAGGAGATGTTACGGTTCGCGTAAACTTCTCTGATGCAAAGCTGACGACAGAGCATATCAAAGACTTTATTGCTTCTGTGGAGTCGGTGAAGAATATTACTGTTGTAGAAGATACGTCTGTCGATTTGGGGGGCTGTATTGTTGAAACAGACTTCGGCGCAATCGATGCACGCATTGCAAGCCAGTTGGCAGAACTCGAAACTAAGATTCTTGAGATTTCTCCTGTAAAATCGGTATCAAAAGCAGAAAGCTCAAAATAAAAGAGCAGTGTCATAATGGAAACGCTTTTTTCTAAATATCTTGAAACAGCAGAACGAACGGAAACAATTCTCTATACAGGCTCTGTTACGGCGGTAAAAGGACTGATGATTGAAAGTCTTGGTCCTTGTTCTGTGATTGGCGAGATTTGTACGATAAAAATACCAAGCAGCAGTTCTACGGTGTTGGCGGAAGTTGTCGGACTTGATAAGAACACCGTAAAATTGATGGCGTACGGTTCTACGAGCGGTATTGAAGTGGGGTGCGAGGTTGTCGCTTCTGGGCACGTTTTGGAAGTTGGAGTAGGGGAGAGCCTGATTGGGCGTGTTATCGACGCAACAGGCAAACCATACGACAGAAAAGGCGAGATTGTGCCAGAAACATTCTATCCTGCTCTTGCTTCTCCTCCGAATCCGCTTGACAGAAAGCCGATAAACAAACGCATTGTAACAGGCGTGCGCGCGATAGATTCGCTTTTGGCGATTGGTCGCGGTCAGCGTCTTGGCATTTTTGCAGGAAGTGGAGTCGGAAAATCAACGCTTCTTTCTATGATTGCGCGAAACACGAACGCAGATATTAACGTCATCGGACTTATCGGCGAGCGCGGTCGTGAGGTTTTGGACTTTATCGAGCGCGATTTGGGCAAAGA
>CALBGU010000180.1 GCA_937893155.1 uncultured Treponema sp.
TTTTCTATTCTCTTTTATGCGCTTTCAATTTGCGCAGAGATTTCGGCAATTTCACTTTCATAGCCCTTGAGCTTTTTCTTCTCATCTCCGCTCACAAGCCGTGCATTTGCCTTTTTCAAAAGAATAGAACCGTGTCGCAATTCATCTTTTGCCATTTCTCTAAAAGAAACGTCCATTGTGTCTAAATACTTTTGCAAGTATTTCTTTGCACCGAAAATCTCATCTTGAATTTCGTCAACACTTTCAGTTTCCTTTACCGCCGTTTCTGAACCGCACTCACCAATTTCGCAGAGCAAATGCCACATTAAGCCTATTCTTAATGCGCGGTCAAACTCCGCAGAATCGGGATTATAAGCCGAAAAATCAATGCGCTCTATAGCAGTTTTGAAGTCGGTCAATACTTCATCTGCATTGTTCCGTGTATCCATTTTTCACCGCTCCCCTCTTCTTTGCACTTGTATTTCTTGTGCAATTTGTCATCGACAATGTGCATATCCAAAGTAAGCCATTCACTTTCCGTAAACCTTGACAGCAAGCGGCATACTTTTCTATGGTCTTTTGACATCTTACACATCGCTTTTTCAATAACACAGCTTCGAGTTCCTGTTTCTTCATAGAAAGACTTTGCTACTGTTCCCAGCTCCTGTATGCCGTCCAAAAGTGCCTTTTCCCAAGACTTCAAGTGCATTTCAAGATTTTCGGGATTATACGAAAGTTCATAATCCTTAAAATCTGCTTTAATGCGAAACTTGTCAAAAAGCTCATTTGCAAGCTCGGTATCAAGGTCGAAAAAGCAACAGCTTCTATATCTATGCCACCTCTTAAAGCCATTGTAACCGAGCGACTGACAAGCACTCATAGCGTGTCGATTCAATTTTGTATGCACTGTCAAAACTTTATGTATTTTTTCGTACAGCGTTTTGACAGCTGTTTGCATTTCTTTTGTTGCTTCGCTTATGCTTACAGTTTCCATTTTCTCTCCTTACCGCTTTATTGCGATGAGTTGAAAATGAGCAGGGTCGTCAAAGAACTGTACTCTCAAAATCGTACGGCTCGTCAATGGAATAGGACGGTAATAATTGCCGTTTCTGCGCATTACAGACCCCGTCTGCGTTCCGTTCGTGATTGAAATAATTGTGCCGTCTGTTCCAGTAGGAATCACCGTTGCAAGCAAAATATCATACACATTCCCAGTTTCGATTTCCGCTGTTGCAGGGAGCGTGATTGTCGTCGTTCCTGTTGCTACCGCTATTGTTTCCGCTCTGTATCTTTGCGGATAATTGCATTTACAGTTACACATTTGTATCTCCTAAAAAAATCGGGGAACAAGACGTTCCCCGTATCTGTCAACGTCTTAAAGACGGAAAATCACCTTGCTTCAAGGGAATTAAACATTCGGGTAGAACCAACCGCCCCCGTTTCCATAGTTGAAAAACGGATTTGCTCCTGCCGTGAATGTTGTTGCACTCGGATAGCGCACAACGCCAGCCATAGCCTGTGCAAGCTCAAGCTGGTTAATGCGGTTCTGCATTGCTTCCTGCTTGTTTTCGGCGATTTTGTCAAGGATTTTCTGACCGATTGCGTTCGCGTTTTCCTTGATTGCGGCTGTGTTGAGTGCGCCGTTGTAGTTTACGCCGTCAATCGCGCGGAGCGTTGAACAGCAACACTCATTTTGCTTTGCAAGCAGGTTCGCCTGTCCGACGCGGAGTTCGGCATTGTCCCTCTGAATCTCCTCGTACTTGTCATCAAGGGCGGCGATTGTATCGTGGAACGTCTGATTTGTCGCGTCAACTGCGCGAGCCGTTCCTGCATTAACAGCTGACAAGATTTCACGCTGATTTGCCATTGTGTTTTGGTTGTCAAAACCTCTCTGCACTTCGTTTGAAGTTGCAAGGTTCTCATAGCCGATTGCATTTGAAAAGCCGTTGTTGCCCCAGCCAAAACCGCCGCTTCCCATCATAAACATCGCAAGAATGAGAAATCCCCAGATACCCATACCGCCGCCAAAACCGCCGTCCATTCCGCCGAATCCCGTGTAAATCGGTGCGCCATTTGTTTCTACAGTTGCCATACTGTACCTCCTATCTATAGTTTTATTCCGAATTGACCTGCGACTTCATTCAAATTAAGCCCTCGGTCTTTCGCAATATTTTCTGCCATTGTCTTTAACTGCTCTTCACTTTTACCGCTTATCATCTGTTGTACATTCTGAAACATTTGCGGATTTTGTCTTTGCATTTTTTGCAGCATTTGATTTTGTATCGCTCCCATTGGGTTCTGCATAAACTTCTGCATTTGCCCCACTTTCTGAAACGGGTTCATTCATACCTCCGAGTATCTTTTCAATTCGCTCTAGCCGTGCATTAAGTTGTTGCATTGGGTCTGCACTTGCGCTTTCTGTGTCGTTTTCGATTGCATACACAAAATACTCGCTCCGCCCTGTGTCTGAATTAAGACGCTTCATATAGATTTTGCCTGTTGACGTATCGGGAAAAAGATACGTTGCGCACGGGTCAGGCGGCACTTTTTTCACGTCTTCAAAACCCGACACTTCGCGCACATAATATTGCGGTGTCGGCGGTTGCGGCGTGTATTGCGGCGGCTGTTGCATTTGTGGCTGTCCGAGCTGTGCTAACTGTTGCTGTATCATCGCCTGTTGCGCCAAAAGTTGATTGCGTTGATATTCCTGTATTGGATTATAGTTACTCATTTGCCCTCCAATACGCGCCGTAAATCTTCACTGAAAATCGCAGGTTCAATATCACTCATACGCGCATAATCCGCACCGCATATAATGCCGTGATTAAGCATTTCGAGTATTTTCGCTTTTTCATTTTGAGTGAGTATCTTTACAAAATTGATAACCGCTTGTCGTACTTCCATATTCAGAATTGTACTTCAAGCGGTCTTTGCTGTTTTGTAATTTTTTTGTAAACTTTCTGTATTTATTTTGTATTTTTTTATTTCACAAATTATTTTTTAATTCTTTATTTATTGTATCTGCGGAAACATTTATTGAATCGGCTATAAAATTAACATCGTGCTTTTGTATATAAAACATATCAAATATTTTTCGCTGTCGGTCGGTAAATAGCACATCGGAAGTTACTTTTTCTACATCACTTTTTCGCGCGGTTTTGAAGAAAGTATTTATTTTCTTTGTTTCTTCACTCATTCACACTACCTCAAAACTTCCGTCATCATATCTGGGCGCATAACATCAAGGCTCATCGTGTGAATACTATCACCATAATGGTGTGTTGCGCTCATAATATACATCATTATGCGATAATCTAATTCATCATCGCGCAAATCGTCGCTGGTTGTTCCGTAATCTTCATTTTTGTCATAGATACCGAGTTTGCGCAATTCAAACAAAAAGCCATTGCCTGCGTTCATTCCGTCAAAACCGAGTGCTTCGATTTTCAGCGATTTCCCGACCTTGTTGTATTCGTATAATGCAAGTTTTGTATACTCGTCAAGTTGTTCTTTTGTTGCACCTGCGTTTACCGTTTTTACCAGTCGGAGCAATCCATATTTCTTGATGCTCTCTTCATCGCGGGATTGCGCAATACACGGGTATACATTATCACTTACTTTTTCATTTTCCTTATTCGGATTTTTTGCCGCTTGTTGCGCTAAAATCTGTTGCGCTTGTGCTTTTGTTTTCTCACCACACCCCGGATATAATCCTTGCAAATAGAGGTCATAAGCGTGTAAAACTTCGGCATCATTTGCCGACCCCTCCTGTATATGTTTTCGCCAATCAGCACGTACAATTTCATTCGATTCTGCGTCTTTACTTTGGGCTTTTTCGGTCTTTTCTTTATCGCCGCTTTCAACATAAATAATTTCGTTGTATGTGCTGTTATCTATACTGATTTCGTAGGTGTAGTCCGTAAGAAGCGATTTATCGCCGATAATCAGCGGTGCAATTTTTGCCGTAACGCCGACGGTTTCACCGTTCATATCCTTTTTCCATTCTACACTGCCCGCCTCCGCCGCGGCTGTCAAATTATCGCTTGTCCAGCCATTTGTGATATACTCAATATCAGTCAATTCAATCACGCCGAAATTATCACGGATAAAATACTTTTTTGCGTCCTTGTCAAGAATATTGCTGTAGGAATCAATCACAGTTCCGCTTGCGTCCATTTTTGTATCTGCAATACTTCGGCGGTTCATTTCATCAAGGCAATCCTTGAGCATTTCAAAATACGAAACATCGTTCCAATTATGCTTATGCAGTTTCATCAATGTTGCACCATTTTCTGCGGCATAGCCTGTTATTTTGTAATCATCAAAACCGAGCCGTGTGCAAATTTCCTTGAACACATCAACGATAGTTTTCTCGCCCTCCCCGATAGTGCGGAAATCGTGATTCTGAAAATAGCGCAATTTGTCATACGCGGTTACACTGTATTTTTCGCTCCTGTTTGTGCTGATTTTGAAAATATACCCGCTAAAAACGCCGTAATTTCCGTTCCAAAAACGCACCTGTTGCCCATTCTCTAGCCTTAAAATGTCATTCGGGTCTTTCTCAAGCGAAAACGTGAGTTTTCCCGCTTGGTCATACAATGAGGTCGTATATTCAATATCGTGTACGAGTTCAGAAACATCATAGCCTTTCATCTTATCGTTTCTGTCGGTTATCCACATTCGATACATTTACGACCTCCAGCTTTTTGGAATCGTGAGAACGGTTCCGTTTTCTAAATCTTTATACGCTGTTATAGATTCTCCAAAAATCTCTTGATTCGTATTATACAATTCTTGCCATTTTTTCGTGCCGCCTGTCAGTTTTTTAGTAATTGTTGTCAAAGTCTTATAGCCAGAAACAACCTTAAACGTTTCGCTGATTGTCTTTTTACTTGAGCTGCTTCTTGACGGGCGCGGGATTTCGACAAGCACGGGCAATGTTGCGTCGTTGATTTCTTCCGCAAGCATTTTGAGTTTTTGCAATGTGGTTAAATCCGCTTCCATAGCGTTAAGCCGCCGCGCTCCATACGGTCGGTATTCCTGCATTGACAATTCAAAATACACATCTTCTTCTTCGCCTGCGCGTGTTTCGTACCAAAAACTTTCGCACGTTACGGTCATTGAGTAATTAAAGCGTGTTACAATCAATTTTGCAGGTTTCTTGCTTTTCTGCCATTTCTTAATCCAGTTCACATACAAAAAAGACGGCAAAAGATTGTTTTCGTGCCAAAATTGCGACGCAATAGACAGTTTCGCAAGTTTCGGGTTTGACGCTACAGACACTTCCCCAATCCCCTCTACATTGGTTGTTGTACTTGCACTGTCAATGTTTACTTTGAGGGTTTCTGGATTTATCGGGAATTTCATTGCATTTAATCCGTCATATTGCAACATTATGTAAATCGGGATTGTTGTATCTTGCTCGTATGTGTTCATCTTGCCCCCTTTTTAAGAAGCCAAATCATTTTCGGCAACATTTTTCAACGCTGTTTCTAGGTCAGAAATAAACTCGTCTTTATCCGCACCGTTATTCATAACAACCGTTCCAACAGAAACACTCGGAGCTACATTCTTGAACGTCGCATTAAACCGCCGTGTTGCCGCCGATGTCAACAGCTCTTTATAATCAGCCGAAATCTCAATAACGCCCTTATCGCTTGTCTTTAGTGCGCCCGTGCCGTCCGTCTGGAACTTATCGTCAAGCGCGTCCTTTACCATATCTTCAACGCTTTTTCCGTCCTTATCCACGCCGTCAAG
>CALBGU010000181.1 GCA_937893155.1 uncultured Treponema sp.
ATATTTTTTCATTTATTTTTCATAGAAAATTGACAAAAAAAATTTCCGTGATATAATTTTGCATAAGGGAAGACGGAGGATTTTTGATGAATAACGAAACGGTGCTTTTTAACGTAAAGAATTATGAATTGCTGGCACTTTCTCAAGAGTTGTGCAACCTTTTTGAAAGTATGGACGACGTTTTGCAGGACGAATCATTGCGGAATTTTTTTGCGGAATTGTCTGCGCTGGGCGAAAAAATGCAGAGTACGCTTTCTAAAGACAAATTCGTCTCGAATCTTTCAGAGGCAGACCAAAAGCGCGACGAAGAATGGCGCAGAACGCGCAAGGTCGTGCAGGGATTTGCGGCAAACGCGCTCCCTGACATTGCACAGCACGGAGCGGCTTTGCTTTCGATTGTGGAGCGCGCAGGGGCACAAATTGCGTACAAAAACACTCTGGAGGAATCAGGCGAATTGCGCGCGCTGAAAACGCAGTTTGAGCAACCAGAAATGCAAGAACATATTTCCGCTCTGCCCGGAATGCAGGAAACGTTGGACGCGCTTTTTTCTGCCGAGGACGCATTTTTTCAGGAAAGCCTAGAGGCGACCAAAAAAAGAACGGAGCAAAAACAGCAAATGACGGCAACCGAGCTAAAAAAACAGCAGATTGCGCTTTTGAATACCAAAATTTTGCCGTATTTGCGCGTGATGTCGGACGTAAAGCCCGATGTGTTTGCGGTGTTTTCGCGCGTGGTGCAAAAAAGCGTGTCAAAAGCGAATATATCTGCGTCGCAGCGGCGCAAAAAAAGCGCAAAAAAGGGCGACGAATCAGAAGCAAATAGCGCACAAGCCGCCGAAAACGAATCGGAGCAGACCGCACAAGAAAACAAAGCAGAATAAAAAAAGGGCTTCGCGACGCATATCGGAAAAGCCCTCAAGGAGGTTATGAAACGGATTAGAATTTTAACGGAATTTGTGCGGCGTTCCGTTTGCTACCGTTATTGAGAATTCTAGCGTTGAAAATCTAAAAAAAATATCAAAAATCTGCCCAAAATATCATTTATTTGCACATTTGTGATATACTTTTCAAGTCTGTTACAAACGCTATGCTGCTCTTATCTCGCCTTGCCCCGAAGAATGTCAAAACGGCGCGCATACGCTCTGTAACACACCACATTTCACAAAAAAACCGAGGCGGCTATGAATATTGACAGCGAACTGACGCAGACGGCGTTCAAAAATCGCGAATATATGGTAAATCACATTCCGTACAACAAGGAAGTTGCATTTTTTCAAAGCATTCAGTCGGGAAATCTGGACGATGTACACCGCCTTTTTACGCCGCTTTGCTCCATTCCCGGCTATGGGAAGCTCTCCGAAAATCCGCTCCGCAATCTCAAATATCATCTCGTGGTTTCCGTGGCGTTTATCACGCGCTATTGCATAGAAGGCGGTCTGGAGGAAGAAACCGCGTACAATATGAGCGATATTTATATCCAGAAAATCGATGTGTGCAGTTCCGAGGAAGAAATCCACTCGCTGCACAAAAAATTGGTGGACGATTTTACGCGCGCGATGAAAAACAACAATCTCAAAAAACTGTATTCCAAGCCGATAACGCGCTGCATTGACTACATTTACAACAATCTGCACAGTCCCATTTCGCTGGACGAACTCGCCGCAGAAGCGGAACTGAGCGAAGGGTATCTTTCCAAGTTGTTTCACAAGGAAGTCGGCGTTACTATCGTGCAATACATTATGAGCAAACGGATTGATGCGGCAAAAAATCTGCTGATATTTTCGGAATATTCCACGGTGGAAATCGCGAACTACCTTTGTTTTTCGTCCGAAAGCTATTTTATCAATGTGTTCAAAAAGCTCACGGGGTTAACGCCCAAACGATTCCGCGAGTTGTATTACCGAAATAAATTTTCTGCCAAATCATAACGATTTTCGCTCGTCTTACACCTCGAAATTATCGATTTGAGAACCGATTTCTTCGATGGAAGATTTCATTGAACTCACGATGTTGTTCAGCGAATTTCCCGTTTCTGTCATTCGGTTCGTGCACGCGCTCATCGTTTGCACACTGCTATTCATATCGCTCGTTGCGTCTTGCAAGCGCTTTACATCGCTGAGAATCGCCGCATTGCCCACCGACATTTCCTTTGACGCGCGCTTGACTTCCGCCGTGCTGTCGCTCATTGAGTGCAATGCCTGATTTATCTGCACACTGCCCGTCCGCTGCTCTTCCATCGCGGATTTAATCTGCTTTACGATTTCGTCCGTTTCCCTGATTTTTGCCGCAACCGACGCAAACATTTTGCTCGTTTCATCGCTCGTTTTCACCACCGTGCCGATGGAATTGCTGATATTTTTGAGCTGCTCGCCGATAGTGCGCGACTGCGATGCCGAGTTTTCCGAGAGCTTTCGGATTTCGTCAGACACCACGGCAAATCCCGCGCCCGCCCCGCCTGCGTGAGCCGCCTCAATCGCCGCATTCATCGCCAAAAGGTTCGTCTGGCTTGCAATCGACGCAATGACCTTGTTTGCTTCAAGGAGCATTTCACTTTGGCTTTCGATAAGCGCAATCTTGGTGTGCATTTCGTTTTGTTTTTCGTTGCCCGACGCGGCAAGGCTTTCCAGCGTATCGAACGAATCAGACATTCGCTCCACCGAATTGTTGACCGCGTTGATGTTGCCAATCATCTCTTCCACCGCGCTACTTGCTTCCGAAACGCCGTCCGCCTGCTTCGTAATCATCTTTTCAAGCGAATCGATATTGGACGCGATTTCGTTCACCGCGCTCGCCGTCTCGTTCACAAACTGCGACTGACTTGAAATCTGAGTGGTAACGCTGTTGATGCTCTCCACGATTTCCGAAATCGATGCCGATGTTTCCGACAGCCCCGCACCCAAATCCAGTTCGGACTCGCCGAGCGTTTTTCGCGAATGTTTTATGCCCTGCATAATCGTCTGCAATTTTTCCACGAAACTGTTGAACCCGCTCGTCACCGAACCGATTTCGTCTTGGGAGCGCACCGCAATGCGCACCGTCAAATCGGCACTGCCCGACGCGATTTCGTGAATGTTGCGCTCGAGATGCTTGAGAGGCTTGAGCGTGCGGCGGATTCCCAAAAACACCGTAATGACCAAAATAAACGTGATGAGCAGAGCCGCTCCAATCATAAAATTACCGATTTCCTGCGCTGAACGATACACCGCCTTGTCAGGAACCGAAAATCCTAAACTCCACGTCGTGCCGCTCACAGGCGCATACACGAGCAAATCTTTTCCGCCGTTCGCCTCTACCCACGCAAAGCCGCTTTCGCCCGCAATCATTTTGCGCGCCGCCGCCGATACGCCCATAAAGCCTTTTTGGTCTGCATTCAAAAAATTTTCTTTCATCAAAAGCTCGGTCTGCGGGTGGCACACGACAACGCCGTATTCCGAAAGCAACATCGCGAATCCCTCGCCGTCTATGCTTTTGCCGTTCACCGCTTTTGCCAGCGTTTCGTGCGAAATCGATGCCGCAAAAAATCCCACGCTCTTTTTTTCGCGCGTAATTTGCTTGCACACCCAATACACCGTGTTTTCAGGCGATGTGCCCATAGGATTTGAAATATATTGCGAAAGAGAGCCTTCTTTCATTCGCTTAAAAAACTCGGTCTGAGACGCATCAAACACGCTGCCGTCATCGCCGTACGCCGTGCCGTCCGCGTAATCGCAAAAGATAACCGACACAAAATCGCCGCTGCGGATTGCTTTGTGCTCGCGAAGCCAGCTGACAATCGACGGAATATCATAATCGTCTGCCCTCACGATGTCGCTCATCGTGTAAAGGCGCAGTTGCTGCATAAATTTGGAATTGCGCTGATTGAGGTTCGTCGCAAACGATTTCGCGATAGTTTCCATAGACGCGATAAACGTATTTTTGTTTGCGACATACGTTTTTTGCACACACAACAGCACCAACACCAAAAGCATCGCCACGATTTCAATACCGACCGTAATGCCGAACCGTACCGATATATTACTCTGTTTGCCTGACTTGTTTTTCATAGAAAAGACTCCTGCCCTCTCATTTTACCGCAAAGACGGCGTGCGTATCTATGAAAATCCCGTCTAAAAACATAAAAAAGCGGTAGTGTTACGGAAAAAAAATGCTCGTATTTTGTCATTCTGCGTACTTGATACGGCAATCTTTTTCCGCAAAAAGCCCTTGTCAAAATTTTTGCAAGGCTTTAAGATTTTGGAAGTATTGAGGAGAATACCGATGAGATTATCAAATAAATTTACGTTGGTGCGCGTGGTTTTTGCGCCTGTTTTTTTTGTTTTGTATTTTTTGCCCGTGTGGACCGGACGGTTTCAAGCGATTTCGGCGGCGGTGATGATTCCGCTGTTGCTTTTTGCCGAGCTGACGGATTATCTTGACGGCAAAACTGCCCGTGCGCGCGGAGAGGTCGGCGATTTCGGCAAGTTGTTCGACCCGTTTGCCGACGTGGTGCTGCACTTGACGATTTTGCTGTGTTTGACGCTTTCCGGGCGAATGCCTGCGGTGATTTTTGTGCTGTTGTTTTATCGCGAGTTTTCGCAGAATTTTTTGCGAATGATTGCGGCAAAAACGGGCACAGCGATTGCGGCGCGAAAAGGCGGCAAGCTCAAAACGGTGCTCTACATTACGGCGGGATTTTTTGCCCTCGCGCTTGAGCTTTGCACACGGCTTGGCGCACCGCTTGAGCCAAGCGCGCTTTCTGCGGCAAACACGGCGGCGCTGGTGCTGTTTGTGCTATGCGCAGTGTCGTCTTACGCAAGTTTTGTGGATTATCTCGTGCATTTTTTGCCCGAGCTCAAAAAGAAAATCGACATCTAGGATTTGCGCACTTATTCCACCAGACTTGCAGGAACAAAGCCGTCGCGATAGGCGGCAAGCAGCGTTTCAAGCTCGGCAATGTTTTCGCTCACGATTTTGCCATTTTCCGTGTCGGCAACATAGCGACGCGTTTTGAAGCGCTCCACCTCCTGCGTGTCAGAAACGATGTCCGTTTCGTCCTTAATCGCCTTTTCGGTGGACTCAAATTTCTCGTGCACCACCAGCCTCATTCCGCGGCTGTTCGACACAAGCGTGTAGCCCGCAATCCCCGTTTTTTCGTGATACGCCGCACTAAAGCCGCCGTCAATGATGAGGAGCTTTCCGCCGCATTTTATCGGAGTTTCGCCCTTTTTGATTTCCTGCGGAACGTGCCCGTTGATGATGTGGCTCGTCGCGGGGTCAAGACCGAATTCCATCATTATGCAGTCAACCGTCGTTTCGTCTTCCACCAGTTTATAATACTCATTTTTCGTTTCCGCTCGCGCCGCTTTATCGTCGATGAAAACGGTTTCAAACGTCGCCATTTTGTCCTTGCCAAAAATGGGCGAATACGGTCCCGCCCACAAATACCACAGAATATTCTGCCCGCGCTCCCGCTCCGCGCTTCCCTGCGGACTAAAATACCCGCGACGCGCCCACAATTCCAGCGCGTCGAAGAGCTTTTTGCCTGAATATTTTTTCCCGTACACGTCCACGAGCGCAAACCGCCCGTCTTTGTCCAGCGGCACACAGCCGTGATACAACAGATTGCCGTTGTAGACCTTGTACAAATTGCCCTTGGAAAACAAAAAGCGAACGTGTTTCTGCAATTTTTCGCAGTGCACAAACGATTGCTGCAAGCGCGAAACAACCGCCTCTTCCGCCTCCGACAGCGCGAACACATCGCTTTTGCCCGTTTTGTCAATCGTGGGAAACGCCGTGTAATTGAGCGTCCACGTTTTGCCGCCGATGTGTACCGTGCCGCGCTCAAAATCAATGTTGTCAAGAATCAAACGGTCGTCCATCAAAAAACTCGGATTTTCGCGGATAATCTGCCCCTCAAGTTTCATCTGAATCACGGTAATTGCGCGGTGCACATCTTCCGCGCTCATTCCGCCGTATGTCTGGAGCGTGAACGCAATGAGCGGCGTGAGATTTATGCCGTAGCCTTCCTCAAGCACCTCAAGATTCTTGTACCGTGCGCACAATCGAACCACATTCGCAATGCTCGCCCTGTGCCCGCTCGCCGCGCCCATCCAGATTATATCGTGATTGCCCCACTGAATATCAACCGAGTGATACTCAAGGAGCGTGTCAAGAATAACGTGCGGCTCAGGACCGCGGTCAAAAATGTCGCCGATAATGTGCAGATGGTCAATGACGAGCCGCTGAATGAGCAGGCACATCGCTTCAATGAGCGCGTCTGCAGCACCGATTCGGATTATCGTTTGAATAATTGCGTTGTAATACGCCTGTTTGTCGCTGATTTCTTCTTTTTCGGTGATGAGTTCCTCAATGATGTACGAAAAGCCTTCGGGGATTGCCTTTCGGACTTTGCTGCGCGTGTATTTGCTCTGCACGCGGCGCACCACAAGCACAAGACGATGAAGCGTCGCCGTGTACCACGAGGGCATATCGCTTTCGTGCGCTTTGACGATTTCGAGTTTTTCGCGCGGATAATAAATGAGCGTGGCAAGACTGCGCTTAACGACGGGCATTTCTGAGCCGCCGAAAATTTCTTCGATTTTTTGGCGGATTGACCCCGAGCCGTTTTTGAGGACGTGATTAAATTGCTCGGCATTGCCGTGAATGTCCGACAAAAAATGCTCCGTGCCTTTGGGAAGCGCAAGAATTGATTGCAGATTCACGATTTCGGTGATAACAGCGCGTTCCGACGGATACTGCCGCGAGAGCATACGCAGATATTTTTCTTTGTCCTTTGTCATATTTTTGATTATACCACGCTTTTCTAAAGACAATGATTTTTTTTGATATGAAAAAAACGTCATTTTTCTCATTACAGAAAGCCTTTTACAGCGTTAAAATACAACTGTTTTTTCCGTCGAAATTTCCTTGAAACTTTTTGCTATTATTTGGCGGTGCTTAAAAGCCTGTCGATGTCGTCGAAGGCGTTTTCTATGCGTTCTTGGTGATATTGAAAATAGCCGTCGTAAATCTCTTGGGTTATGCCTTTTTCGTCCCATTCTTTTAGCACATCGCCCGTTGCTCTATCTTTGTACGCGGCGTAATGCTCTAGCAAATAAATAAAGAACCACATTTCTTCATCAAGTTTTTTTAGCATATTAACCTCGTATGTAAACGGAATTGCGAGGATTGCCAGTAACAATTTCATTTTCCCAAATGTCAAAAATGCCGTCTTGTCCGATTGAATTAAGTCCATTGTCCACATCTTCTAGCATTTTGTGCGTGTCTGATTCAACGAATTTACGAAGCGCATTCATTCGGTCAAAGCCATATTTTTCCACAATTAAATCGGTAACAGCGTGGTCGTAATAATATAAAGATTCTGTGGATAATCGATTCATAAAGCGATACACTCCTTAAAAGAAATTGCTTGTATTGCGTTTTGCGTTTTCATAACCCATTGGTCTTTTAGTTTTTGCGGCAAAAGCAGTTGCAACGCAATGGATTCTGTATAATTTCCCGCGATGTACTGGTTTATCACATCGATTGTTCTATCATTTGCCACAGGACCAATGATTACATCAAAATCATCTTTGACAATCTGGTTTGTGCGATGATTTGCTACGAACTTTAGCCATTCAATGTTTGCGCTTTCAAACTTCAGTATACTCAATTTTGACCATTCATTTTCGTTTATCTCAAACACAGAAACACAAACTTTTCCCTGCTTTCGCAAATGCGTTGTTCTGCTTGCCCATTTTGCAGCTTGGTCAAAATCTGATGTTGTGTAAAAGCCTGCGCCAAAATCCAGCGATTTTCGGGAATAATTCAGCACAGGCGTTTTAATCTCAACATTGCTTCCGTGATACAAAATCATTTTTACTCCACATCGACATCACGCATTAGAAAAAACACGCCCCGAAAATGAAGCGTGTTTCTGAAAAATCAGCCTAAACCGATTGAAAAACGTCCCGAACGATTAGAACTCGTAGCGGACACTAGCCTGCACGAATGACTTTGTGTGCCACTTTGTGCTGTCTGCCGTAAAGTTGTAGAACTCGCCGTTTTCGTTCCAGCAGTAAATCACGCCGCCAGACACACCCAAGTTCATACCGTCGAACACATTGTAATTCACCTTCGGCTGTACGCACCATTCATTGTTCTCGATGCCCCAAATCACCGTACACTCTGGCTTGAGCTTCTCATACAAGAACGTATCGCTGATATTCACCGCAAGACGATTCTGCACATATTTACCATCGCTGTTGTAATCCACATCAGAAACGCCAAGGTCTGCAACGCCAGCCAATTTGAAGATGTCCTGATTATCTTCAATCTTGTCATTCTTGAGAATGTACTTACCTGTTTCCTGCACATTCAAGTTCACATTGTGGAACAAATTGATGTCGAAACCGCCGAGCCACTCAATCGAGTTGTTGCGTACCCACGGGTCATCGCCCGCTGTATCCTTGGTAAGATTGTAGCCGAGTTCCCAGCGAGTGTTGAACTTCCACACAACAAACGCCGCTTCAAGACCGAATGTCTGCTTCTGGTCGTAAGCAAGAGTTGGAAGGTCAAGTTCCAGTCCGTTCTGAATTGCAAAAGCCTGCGCTGCCTGAAGAGTTGTCATCTGTCCTGCTTGCAATGCTGCACCGTAAGCTCCTAAGAATGCTGTATTTTTTTTAAGTCCTGCAACAGTATCAACGATGCTTGAAAGATTTGCGTTCGGCTGTTTGTAGTGTCCGTAATAATAACTTGCTCCAAGGTCAACAGAACCGATTGTTCCAAGAACGCGGACACCTGCCTGACCATAGCGGAACTGCTCTGTGTCTGGATAAAGCTCATCAGCAATGCTTGTTGCTCCACTCAAATAGTTGAGATATTCTGCATCAGCGTCAGTTTTTGCCTTAAATTGAGCTGCTGTAGCACTAGCTCCAGCACCCATAAGTGTGGCAGTCGCTTTGTCAGCGGTGTATTTTTTTGCTTCAAGATTTGTTTTGACAAGAGTTTCGACAACACTTGTCAAAGTTTTCTGCTTTGCAGGTGCCCAAATGCCGCTTGAAGCGAAGCGGTCGGCGGTCATCATTGGGGTGTACACGCCTTCAACG
>CALBGU010000182.1 GCA_937893155.1 uncultured Treponema sp.
GTGCCAAGCCCGATTTTCATTCCGCTGAAAATCTTGCCGTCTTTAATAAGCGTGTCAATCGCAGTCTCTGCCGCAAGGACTTTTTGCTCGTCTTTAGTCTTCATATTTTTCTCCTGTAAAAAGTTCAAATTGTTTGTAGCCTTGATATTGTAGCATCGAAAATCCGTTTTGCGTGCGGCAGCCTGCTTTTTCGGCGCGCGCCATAATCGGTGTAACCTCGGGAACATACACGATGTCGAACACCATTTCTTGCCCGGTAAAATCATAAAAATACAGCGGGTCATTTTCGCTTGAAGACGGGGAAGCCGACCCCATTCCCACGCTGGTTGTCTGCACAATGAGGTCAGAATATTTCGCCACCGTGCGCTCGCTGTCGGGAGTGAGCAGCGCCCACTTAAAACCGAACTGCTCGGCAAGTGTTTTTGCCCTGCTCGCCGTGCGGTTGAACACGCAGACTTTTGCGCCGAGCATTTTGAGCGCATACGCCACCGCCTTTGCAGCCCCTCCCGCGCCAATGAGCGAAACGTGCCAATGCGTCAGATTTTTTGTTCCCGTAAACTCTTTCACCGCGCGCGAAAATCCCAGCGCGTCCGTGTTGTCGCCGACCCAATAATCGCCGCGGTTCATAATTGTGTTGCACGCCCCGATTTCGCCCACCGTCGCCGATACTTCGCGAAGAGACGCAAGCACGCTTTCTTTGTGCGGAATCGTAACCGACAGCCCCTTTACGCCGATTTCGTTGCAAAACTCAATCGTGTCTTCGATTGCCTCGGAGCGAATGGGCACATACACCGCGTCTATCCCGTGCTTTTCAAATCCCGTGTTGTGAAGCGCAGGGCTCAGCGTGGAATGAAGCGGCCAGCCCGTAATGCCGTACACCGCGGTATTTTCGTTGATTTTCTGATAATGATACACATCGTGAAGCGTTATCGGGTCAAGATGTCCGAGAGGTTTAAGTACGCCCGTCGTTTCCACCGCCGACGTGTAGGTCAGATACGAATGCAGTTTCGCCGACAAAATGCGCGTCGGAAGCCCCAACGGTCCCATTGCGCACAGAATTTGGTTGGAATCGTTCATATTTTTTGTTTCTTGGAACAGATTCGTTACATCTGAAAGCGTCCGCGGCATAAATGCGATTTTCGGGATTTCGTAGCCCGTTTTTCTCAGGCTCGCAATCCTCGCCGCGATGTCCAAAACAGGGCTATTCATACAATGCACGCTGCGAATAATGCGCGTGCCGAACGAAAACGCTGCATCTTGCAAACTCGGAACGTGGAAATCCTCTTCAAAATCAACGTAGGCAAAATTGCGGTCGCGGCTTTCTTCGGCAAACGCCAGCGCGCGTGCAAACAGCACCGTGCGGCTTGACTCACCTTCTTCAAAGCACCCTCCGTCGATTTTGCGCCGAATGGTCAAAATGCACGGCAAGCCCGCCATTGCAGGAAAATTGCGGATATACAGCCGCTCGTTTTCCTCCAAAAAATCCACACGAAGTTCAACCAAATCGATATATTTTCGATAGTTCTCAATCGTTGCAATGTTTTCTGCAAGCGTATTTCCTGTAAGCGTAAGGCAAACGAGCGGTCGTTTCATACTGTTCTCCTATTGCGTAATTTCTTTTCCGGGGATTGCAAGCGTAAATCGGCTTCCGGCGGGGGCTGCATACGGTACGCTGACTGCGCCGCCTTTGTGCATAAAACTGGCAATCGTGAGCTTTTCGCCGGCGGGAGATTCCGCAGTGAGCGTCATCGCCACGGGATACGGATATTGCGTCGTTTGTGCGCTAAAAATGCCGAACACAGATTTCGCCTCCGCCTCCTCCGCTGCTTCCTCAGCTTTGGGGAACGCAAAATCCACCGCAATCCGCGCATATTCGCTCACGGTTTCGCCTGCGTTTTCGGTTGCAGTAACCGTGCCCGCGTTTTCGCCCTCAAGCGCATCGTGCGAGGTAAAATCAAAAATCAGCTTGGATTTTTCCATAATCTCAAGCACCTCGCTCACCGATTTTCCTGCCAAATCAGGCACCGTTGTGCGTCCCGTGCCGTTTCCGCGCGACACCACAAACTCAAGGCTCACCTCGTCGGTAATCGGAGTGCCTGCCGCCGGCTCCTGCGCAATAATCGTGCCTTCGGGCAAATTGCTCTTTTGATATATCGGGTCGGCAATCGAGATGAGCGCACTTCCGTCTGCCCACGTCATCGACTTCACCGAAATCCGCGCATAATCCAAAAGCGTCCCCGTGTAATCGGGCACGTGGCTCACAATCACACCACGCGACACCGTAAGCGTAACGCGCTCGCCCGCCTTCACGATTGCGCCGCCTGCAGGATTTTGCTCAAGCACGCGCCCTTTTTCCTCGGCGTTATCGCTGTAGCGCAGATTTAATCGCGGATACAACTCCTTTTGCTGCATTTCCTGCAACGCCGCCGTCAGTTCTTTGCCCGTCACATTCGGCACAAGCACTTCCTCTTCGCCGCGCACCGCCAGCGCAAACACCGCCAGCGCAATCACGCCCATTAAAATGACGGAACTCACCGCCGCAAAGAAAAACGTAAAAACGGGGTGCCGCTTTTGTGTTTTCATCTCATTTTCCATTTCTTCCATAACGATTTCCTTTTATTTTTGCCCAAAATCAGATGCACACACTGCCGACAAAACCGCGCGCGCCATTCGCAAACGACTTAAAATCCGCGGCTTTTTTTGCCTGCCATTGCAACACCGTCGCCGACAAAAATCCGTCTTTGCACTTTATCACAATGCCGTCATTTTTCACCACAGCCGCAACCGTCCCCGCACTCATCGCCGAAACATCGCCGAGCGCCGAAACATCGCCTGTAAAAACGTGCGCCGAAAGGATTTTCAGCTCCTTATCGCCCACTTTGGTAAAACACTGCGGCCACGGCGTATACGCACGGATTTTTCGCTCGATTTGCGCCGCCGAGCAATTCCAATCGATTTTGCCGTCCTGTTTGGAAATAAACGGCGTGTAGCTCGCCTCGCCCGTCTGCTTTTTGCCCGCAGGAAGCACAAACGCGCCGCCGTTTTCCGATTTTGCAATCGCACTGAGCACATTTTGAATCATTTCCGCACCGTTTTTAACCACCGCGCCGTCAGTCGCCATAAGGCTTTCCGTGGTTTCCGTGCCGTCAAGCGCGATTTCGCGGCAATCCAAAATATCGCCCTCGTCGATTGCCAGCGCAATTTTTTGCAGCGACACTCCCGTTTTCTCATCGCCGTTGAGAATCGCCGCAGGCACTGGCGTGCACCCGCGATATTTCGGCAAAAGCGACGGGTGCAAATTCACGCCGCCGAGCGCAAAAAGCGACAGAAATTTCGGTCCAAAAATATGCCCGTAATCAAAGCACACAAAAATATCAGCGTTCAAAGGCGCAATCTGCTCGCGGAATGTAGAATCCAGATGCTCGGGCGTAAAAACGGGAATGCCGTGCTTTTGCGCCACCTCAAAAACAGCCGTGGGGGTGGGCGTTGCGCTTCGTTTTTTCGCACTCGGAGGGTTCGTCAAAACGCCTACGATTTCCCAGAGATTGCCGCTTTTGCCGCTTTCAATCAGCGTTTCAAGCAAAGCTGCACTCGGCTCGGGACTTCCTGCATAAAACACTTTCAAACTCATTTTGATTCCTTTTTTGCTTTTGCCGCAATTTTTGCCGCAATGCTCTTTTGCTTTCGCGCCTTTGCTTCGGCTTTGGCAGCAGCACGCTCGGCTCTCTTTTTGAATTGCTCCACGGTTTTTTCCTTAAAGCCCTCGTCGCCGCGGTCAATGTACAAAATGCCGTCCAAATGGTCGTATTCGTGCTGAATAATGCGAGAGAGCATTCCGTCCGCCTCAAGCGTAAACGGCTTGCCAAACTCGTTGAGCGCCTGCACGGTGATTTTTACCGGACGCTCAATCTCCTCGTACACGCCGGGAATGCTCAAGCATCCTTCCTCGTAGCGCGTCGTTTCTTCGGATTTGTAGATAATCTGCGGATTCACAAAAACGCGGCGCACATCGTCGTCGGCAATGATAACAAAAAAACGCTCCGAACGCCCAATCTGTGGAGCCGCAAGCCCCACGCCGTTCGCGCTAATCATCGTCTCAAACATCTCGTTAAAAATCGAACGCAATTCCTCTGTCACTTCCGCGACTGGTTTTGCCTGCTCTCTCAATACCTCTTCGCCCAATTTGCAAATTCTCAATTTATGTGCCCCTTCAAAATCAAAATAATGGTTTCATTCTACCAAACTCACATATATTTTTCTAGTACGTCGCATTTTAGAGCGCATTTCTCAGTAGACCTGTTCGATAATATAGTTTTGACAAGGGGCTTAAGCCCCTTGCTACAGCAAAAGTTTTTAGTTTCCGAACAGGTCTAGTATTTATTTCGCGCCTATCTCAAAAGGAGGCTTTAAACATTTGTTTATTTAAAGCCTATTTTCAAGGAAGGCTTTAAACATTCAATCACTTCAATCCTATTTCAAGAGAAGCCTTTAAACATTTGTTTATTTAAAGCCTAAATTCAGGGAAGCCTTTTAACATTCAATCACTTCAATCCTAATTTAAGGGAAGGCTTTTAAAATTCAATCTCTTCAATCCTAATTTAAGAGAAGGTTTTAAACATTCGCGCACGCTCGCATTTTTTCTTTTTGACTTGCGGGGGAAACAGATTTCGGCTAGAATTGCTCGTATGGAAAACGCAACAAAATGTATTCACGCGGGCTACAGCCCGAAAAATGGGGAATCGCGAATGATTCCGATTATTCAGTCCACGACGTTCAAATACGACACGTCGGAGGATATGGGAAAATTGTTTGACCTTGAGGCTTCGGGGTATTTTTACACGCGCCTTCAAAATCCCACCAACGATATGGTTGCCGCAAAAATCTGCGCGCTCGAGGGCGGTTCTGCGGCGATGCTTACGTCAAGCGGACAGGCGGCGAACTTTTTTGCCGCGTTTAACATCGCGCAAAACGGAGACCACATCGTTTCTTCGAGTTCGATTTACGGCGGCACGTTCAATCTGTTCAATGTTACGATGCGCAAAATGGGCGTGGATTTTACGTTTGTGTCGCCTGACGCAACCGACGAGGAAATTCAAGCCGCATTCAAGCCGAACACGAAAGCCGTTTTCGGAGAAACTATCGCAAATCCTGCGCTCACGGTTTTCGACATCGAACGCTGGGCTGCCATTGCGCACAAAAACGGCGTGCCGCTTATCGTGGATAACACGTTTGCCACGCCGATTAACTGCCGCCCGTTTGAGTGGGGCGCAGACATCGTAACGCACTCCACCACGAAATATATGGACGGACACGACGCAACGGTTGGCGGCTGCATTGTGGACAGCGGGAAATTCGATTGGCTTTCTCACGCCGAGAAATTCCCCGGGCTGTGCACTCCCGATGAAAGCTATCACGGCATTACTTACGCCAAGAAATTCGGCAACGGCGGTGCGTTTATCACCAAATGCACCGCGCAACTGATGCGCGATTTCGGCTCTGTGCCTTCTCCGATGAACTCATATATGCTCAATTTGGGCTTGGAATCGCTTCCCGTGCGAATGAAACAGCATTGCGCAAACGCTCTGGCGGTCGCTGAATTTTTGGAATCGCACAAAAATGTGGCGTGGGTGAATTATCCCGGGCTGAAAAGCAGTGCATATTACGATTTGGCGCAAAAATATATGCCGAATGGAACGTGCGGCGTGGTGAGTTTCGGCGTGAAGGGCGGCAGAACGGCGGCAGAGCAATTTATGAAGCGCCTTCGCCTTGCAATGATTGCCACTCACGTTGCAGACGCGCACACCTGCGTTTTGCACCCCGCGAGCGCAACTCACCGCCAGCTCACCGACGAGGAATTGGTCGCCTGCGGTGTTGGTCCTGATATGGTGCGTTTTTCGTGCGGCATTGAAGATACCGCGGATATCATCGCCGACTTAAAGCAAGCGCTTGATTCGCTGTAATCGATTTATTCGGCTTTAGTCACAAACCTCCGACAATGCGTCGGGGGCTTTTTTGTGCTTTTACGGGATTTCAAGCGACAGACCGTCGTAGGCGGGGGAAACGGTGCCGCCGTTTTGCACGCTGTGAAAAAGATTCGGGAAGCCGTGCAGATGAGCATTCAGATACGCTTGGATTTCTGTGTGCTTCATATCGTGGCAAATGTGCGTAATCCACGCATTTTCGGGCGCAAGGCGCTCTGCGTAAGCAAGGGATTCCAAAAACGAACAGTGCGTGGAATGGGGCTTTTCGCGCAGTCCGTCGATGATGACGTGGCAGATTTTTCCGCCGTATGTTTTGAGGATTTCAATCGACTCATCGCTTATGTAGCTGCAATCCGTCAGATACGCAATGCTCCGCCGCTCTTCGCTCTGCGCGCTGTAAAGCAAATAGCCCGACGTGGGAAGTTTGCCGTGCAGCATCGGAATGGGAACAACGCATACCGAGCCGATTTTCAGCGGATTTTCCCCCGAATACGCTTCCACGTTCTTCAGCGCGATTTTTGGCTTGCTGCCGCCCGCTTGCGTCTGCGTAAAAATGTACGAAAAGCGATTTCTGAGGTCGGAAAGCGTGATTTCATTCGCATAAATCGCCAAGCCCTCGCCTTTAGTTTCTGCGCCGAGTTTGCTTTCTGCCGTTGCCGAAGCGGTGTGGCTAAAAATGCGCAGGTCGTCAATGCCGTGCACATGGTCTGCGTGGCTGTGCGTCGCTAAAACCGCATCGAGCCGCGTAATGCCGTAGCGCAGGGCTTGCAGGCGGAATTCGGGTCCAACATCAACGAGGATTGCGGTGGGTGTGCCGTCAGGGGCGGTGTCAGAAACAAAAATGCTCGGGCGAAAGCGAGTGTCGCGGCGGTCAGAAGACTGGCAGGCGGAACAGGTGCAGCCAATAACGGGCATACCAAAACTCGTCCCCGAGCCTGTAACGATGATTTTCATATCATCAGTATACTTTTGTCAGCGCGGATTTGCAATGCCTTTTCTCCGCGCACTCAAACGGAATATGCTCAAAAAAAACGCCGGCGCAATGACACCAGCGTTTTTTTTTGCAAAATTATATTTATGCCTGCTCTTTTTCGGTGCAGACGATGTGGAGGTCTTTAAGCTGCTGCTCGTCTACAAAGCTTGGACAATCGTCCATCGGGCTTGCGGCGAGGTTGTTCTTTGGGAATGCAATCACCTCGTGAATACTCTCCTCGTGCCTCATAAGCATAACAAGACGGTCGAGTCCTGGCGCAATACCACCGTGCGGCGGCGCACCATACTTGAACGCTTCAACCAAGAAGCCAAATGCCTTTTCTGCTCTCTCGCGGCTGTAGCCGACAATCTCAAAAATGCGTTCCTGCAATGCAGGGTCGTTGATACGCATAGAGCCAGAAGCCAACTCGTAACCGTTCAGAACTAAATCGTACAAATCGCCCTTTACGCTGCCAGGGTCGCTTTCGAGTGTGTCCCAATATTTTTTCTGCGGAAGCGTAAACATATGGTGCTCTGTTTCCCACTTGTTTTCGTCCTCGTTCCACGCAAAATACGGGAAGTCGATAATCCACGCAAAATGGAACTCGTCGGCAGGATTGTACAGATTTAAATCCTTGCCAAGCTGCTTTCTGACCGCACCGAGCGCAACGCACGCAACCTGCCATTTTTCGTCGCTCACGAAAAGAAGCAAGTCGTTTTTCTCTGCGTTGAGCTTTGAGCAAATCTCTGCTTCTTTGCCTGCAAAGAACTTTGAAATACCGCCCTCAAATGCGCCCTCTGCATTGACCTTCATCCACGCCAAGCCCTTCGCGTGATTGATTTTTGCAACTGCTTCAAGAGCCTCAATCATCTTTCTCGAATATTTGTCGGCTACGTTCTTCACGACGAGAGCCTTTAAGCCGCTTCGCTTGTGCCGCTCAATGCTCTTGTCTGCGTTTGCTGCGCCTGCCTTGAATGCGCTGAAATCAGACAAATCCGCCATAAATGCTGCGTCCTGCATCTTGAGGTCAAAGCGCAAATCTGGCTTGTCGCTTCCGTAGAAGTCGAAAGCGTCTTCCCAAACAATGCGGTCAAAGTGGACAGGCAGCGTGTAGTTCATCGTCTTTTTGAACACATAGCCCATCATCGCTTCTGTTGTTTCAAGCACTTCCTCGCGGTTTGTGAAGCTCATCTCCATATCAATCTGGGTGAACTCTGGCTGACGGTCGCCGCGTGCGTCCTCGTCGCGATAACAGCGCGCAATCTGGAAGTATTTGTCGAAGCCAGACACCATCAAAAGCTGCTTGTAGAGCTGTGGACTCTGAGGCAAAGAATAGAACTTTCCCGGGTGAACACGGCTCGGAACGAGGTAATCGCGTGCGCCCTCTGGAGTTGATTTGATAAAAGTCGGCGTTTCGATTTCAAGAAATCCCTTGCTTGTGAGGAACTCGCGAACCGCAAAAGTAACCTGTGAGCGAAGAATAATATTCTGCTGCATAGGCGTGCGGCGAAGGTCGAGATAGCGATATTTCAATCTTAAATCTTCGTTTGGCAAGACGATAGAGCCGTCTTTCTGCCGCACTTCCTCGATAGAGAACGGCAATTCTTTCGCTGTGGTGAAAATATGAATATCGCTTGCTTCAACTTCGATTTCGCCTGTGCTCATCTCTTTATTTATGTCTTTTTCGCTTCGGGCGATAACCGAGCCTTTTACTGCGATACAATATTCGCTTTTAAGAGAAGAAGCGATTTTCTTGACTTCCTCGCTTGCTTTGTCGCCTACAACAATTTGAGTAATTCCGTAGCGGTCGCGCAGGCTGATAAAGCTCAAGCCTCCCAAATTGCGAGAGCGGCTGACCCAACCGTTAAGAACAACATTCTTTCCAACATCTGCGGCTCTTAAATCTCCGCAGGTAACAGTTCTCCGAAAATCATCGGTGTTATTTGAGTTTTCCATGGTAGTGTTATTTTAGTGCAAACATCTTTTATAGACAATAGCCGAAATAACGATTGCATAAAGTTACGGCGGCTTAGACTTTGAATAAATCGATTTGAGAGCCGATTTTGTTGATAGCCTCGTGTACGTCGTGCGAAATGCCGAGCAAGGTGCTGCCGCTCATCTCCACGTTGCGCGCCGCCTCTGACACTTCGTCCATACTGCTCTGCATAACCGCCGCCGATTCGCTCAGCGTGCGCATTTCGCCCAAAATCATCGCGTTCTTGCCCGCCATCTGCTTTGATGCGTCCTGCACATCGCTTTGGTTCGTGTTCATCGTGCGGAGTGCGTCGTTAATCTGCCGAGAACCTGCGTTCTGTTCCTGCATTGCGCCTTTGATGGTCGACACGATTTCGCTTGTGCGCTCGATGTGCTCCGACACCGAATTGAGCGCGCTTCCCGTTTCGTTCGACGCAGAAACAACCTGCACAATTGAATCCTTGATGAGTGCCAACTGCTCGCCGATGGTCTTTGATTGCGCCGAACTGGTCTCCGAGAGCTTTCGGATTTCGTCTGCAACAACGCTAAAGCCGCGTCCTGCCTCTCCTGCGTGTGCCGCCTCAATCGCCGCATTCATCGCAAGCAAGTTTGTTTGAGAAGCAATCGAAGAAATCGTTGCGTTTGCTTCTTGCAGCATTTCGCTTTGAACTTCAATCGCCTTTATTCGCTCGTTCACATCGCTTTGCTTGGCAATGCCGATTTTTGCATTCTCCGCGAGTTCATCGAATGACTCCGCCATTCTGTCCACGCTTTTATTCACGCTCGAAATGTTGCCGACCATTTGCTCCACCGCGCTCGAAGCCTGCGCAACTCCCACGCCCTGCGCGTCAACCAGCGAGTTCAAGCCCGTAATGCTTTGCGCAATGTCGTCCACTGCGCCCGAAGCCTGCGCCACAGACGAAGCCTGCTCTGCAATCTGCGTATTAATCTCGCCGATGTTGCCCGTAATCGCCTTGATTGCCATCGACGTATCTGCGCTACTGTCGCTGAGCTGCTGTCCCGAAAGAGCGAGTTGGGATTTCGTCTGCTTGACGGCTTTGACAATGCTTTGCAATTTGTCCAAAAAGGCATCGAACTCAATGATAAGGTCGCCGATTTCGTCGCGGATAAACAGCTTACAGCGGCGAGAAAGGTCGGCATCGCCCGTCGCCATTTCTTTGAGGAAGTTCGTAACGTTGTAAATGCGCCACATCAGCCACTGCACGAACGTATAGGTAAGCGCAATAAAAATGAGCATTGCGACGGCAAGAATCGGACTGACAATAAAAAAAGTCCTGTTCCGTACTTGCTCCACAATGCTCATGCTCTTTGCCACAAACAGCATACCCGACACGGTGTCGCCGCTTTTTATCGGGCAGTAGACGCTGTAAAACCGTGTGCCTTTGATTTTTACCACGCCCGAAAACTTGTTTCCCTCTTCAAGCACGGTGCGCGATACATCAGGATTGTCGAGTTTTGTGCCGCGCAGTTGTTCGCCGAGTGTGGTAGAAACGCGCGTATCTCCCAAAAACAGCGTACATTCGCTGTCGTAGCTTGAGGTCGCTAAATCCACAAAGTCATCGGTTGTCATATCGTAGCCACACGCAACCGCGCCGACGATGTCGCCGTTATGCTCAATCGGATAGAGTGCCACCATCGCAAAATCCGACGAGGCAAACTTGTCGAAGATGAAGCTTTCTTTGCCGCTGAGAGCGTCTTTGACGGCTGGAAAATTGCCCACGCTTTGCCCTGCGGCGATGTTGTACGAGCCTTCCACGATGTTGCCCTGTCGGTCGATGACGGCGGCAAAGTCCATATCAGCAGTGCTACCTGCCCGCTCAAACAAATCCGAGAACACTTGTATGTCGCCGTTTTCGGCAAGCGTTGAGCCGATTCCGTTGAGGTGTGAAAGCAGGTCTGCAAAGCCCTCGAGCGTTTTCTGCCAATCGGAAAGCGTGTCAAAACAACCCTGCGCGGTGTGTTCCAAACTTGTTTGCGAGGCACTCGTCTGCTCGCGGTTAAAAATCTCTAGTGTCAGCAGCAGTGTACCGACCACGCACGTCAAAATAGCCGCAACAAACAGCGTAACCAGTTTTGATTTTATCTGCCAGCCGCGTTTTGCGTTCGCTTCCATTCTGTCCAATTCTTTTTTCTCTTTCTTCGCTTCCATTTTTCTCGCCTCTGAAAAAATATTTTGTAGTGCCGTTTGGAAGATATGCCGTCATTGATATGTCATTTTTGAATGCCTCCTTTGCTGCTTGATTTTTTAATTTCTTTTTTTTAATCTAGCGCATTAAAAACTGTCACACTTAAACGAAGGATTAAAAATGACACCTTGAAAATTGAAAGAAAGCGCGATAGAGTATTATGTAGACGCGCAAAAAAGTGTCACTTTTAATTGTAGGTTTAAAAGTGACACTTTTTTTTGTCATTTTTTTCCGCGTGTCTAAATAGATATTGGTTACTTTTTAAAAAAGAGAGCCGTGTCTAAAAAAATTCGCACTCATTATCGTGCTTGACGTGAATAATCTTTTTTTCGCTCAATCCGTTTGTTTTGAGCAAAAAAATAGTTTTGACCTCGAAACAACAGTTTTGAGCCGTCCGCAGTTTTTTTTCACGCAAAACGCAGTCTTAAAGCCGAGCGTCAACCGTATTTTCAACCGAATCCAAATCGTTTTGCACGCGTGTTTTGAGAAAAACAGATTTCGGAAACGGGGAAAACAGCCCGCTACCACAGCTGCACGGGGAAAAACAGATTTTTCGACGCTTGTACAATGCCGAGTGCGACGAGATAAAGCCCCTCGCGGAACGTCTTTGTTTCTGCAAGGTGCGCGATTATATATAAAAGCAGTTCGGTGATGAGGATTTTCAAGAGTTTTTTTGCGATTTTCTTTGTCGAAAGCCCAATCGAATATTCAAAACTGGCAAAGAGCAACAGCGTGAAAAGCATAAACAGCAAAAACTTATCCGCAATCAGCGCGCACGAGGCAAGCGAGAGCGAAACGAGCAAAAACGGCATAATTTTGTGTATCGTGCGTGCGCTATGGACAATCACTGCGCTTTTTAGTCCCGCATAAACGGCGAGAAATGCTAACACAAAGCAGTTTCGCACGGTTACATTCGCCAATCGCTGATTTTTTCTCTCACCGTGATTTGCAAGAAGTATTTTCCTGCGCGGTTTATCGTTTGAGCAGCTCGCGGGATTTTTTCCATCGAATTATTCACGAGGGGAGAAAGCAATTCTGGCTTGACGGCAATTACCACCGCTGAAAGAAAAAGCACGCTCGCCAAAAAATCAAGAAGCGACAAACTGCGCGATTGCACGCACTTTGAAACGCGCTCTTTTGAGGCGGCAACAAAAGAAAACAGCTGTTGCTTTGCACTTCGCACTTTTTCTTTGAGCTTTTCTAGCATATTCTCACACTCTTTTTATTCGACAAGATAAAAATATAAGCCTTGATAGCTTCTTGAGTCTTTGCTCGCCATAACATCTACTTTTTCTATGCCGCTGGGAATACTGACTTTCAGCGTAAATGCGCCAGTTTTTGCATTTTTTGTCATCGGCTTCAGCTCTCCGTTTATTACGACTGCCATCGCCTGAAAATCTTTTGAAATTACTTCAAAATCATACTCATTCCCCGCTTTCACCACCGCGCCCAATGGCGAAATTAAATGCGTGTCCTTCGTTTCTCCATAAGAGCGGTACGCCGTCGGAAAGCGCAGCACGTTTTCGCCGTAGCCCTCATATCCGCTCGAAGCAACAACATCGAAATACATCACCTCTTCATAAGTTCCTGTGTTCAGCTCAAGGAGCTTCAAAATCTTCGTAACGGCGGCGTTTCTCGCAGTTGCAAACAGGTCTTCGGCGGGATAATAGCGGCGGTTTTTTTCCACTTTGAAAAAGGATTCGTCGAAATATTCTTTCTCTTTCGGCGTTCCAAGCGTGGTCTGTCTTTTCCTGCAAATAGCCAGCATAGCCAAACCCTTTTGAATAGCCGTCAATAACAATCGCCTCAACATTTGCAAGCCTGCACATTTCTGCCATCAAATTGCTGTAGCCAGAGCATACCGCTTTTTTCTTTTTCAGCACGCTCACAGGGTCTTGCTTTGAAGTGCGCCCGCTAAAATACATTTCGCTGTCATACGCGATGTTGTCGCAAATCCAATCGTGCAGGATTTTGACCTTTGCGTCCGTGCTATTCACGCCCTGTGTCAGATTTTGTACGAGAGACGGCAAATTGTCTTTCGGCTTTTTGAAAACCGCTTCCGTTATCTCTTTTGGAACTGCACGCACACGGCTTTCCATTGTCGCCGCAAATCCGCTAAAAGCAATACAGAGTGAAAATGCGAAAACGATAAATAGTTTCTTTATCATAAAAAATCTCCGTCGTGAGCCTTTATTTTACAGTGTAGATTGCGATGCTTTCAAAGTTTCCTTTTGGGGAATCAGAAACCGAGAGCGTTACTTGTTTCAGATTTTGCGCAATAGAAATTTCTCCCGAAAATGTTCCGTTTCCGTTGTTTTCGAGCTGTATAAACTCTTTTCCACAAATTACTGTAACGAACTTTTTGTTGTCGACATGTACCGAAAACGTGTAGCTTTTTCCCTTTTCTAGCGGCATTTCAATCGGCGATATGATTTTTAAGTTCTTTGCAGAAGACGAAAATGTTGTAGGGTATCGAACAGAGGAAGCAGAAGAAGCTTCTACCAAAAACTCTCCACAACTCAAAGCCATTTTTGCGCCAGTTTTGCGATAAAATATCCGTATTGAATACACGCCCGCTTTTGGAAACGAAAACAATGCCTGTTTTTTATCATCATCGCTTTTTACAAAATCGCAATTTTTAACCTGCGCATTCGTGGCAGTATCAATCAGTTGAAACGAAAGTTCATAATCAGTGTTTGCCACATAAGAAAAAGAATACGCATTTTCCACTTTGTTCAATTTAGCAAAACTCTCTGCGCTCTCTGTTGCAGTGAAAAACTTTGGGCGTAAATCTGGTAGTTGTGAAAACTCTGCCTCAGAAAGAGGGCTTTCAAGAAGTTGATTTTTTTTCGAGTCAGGAAAATGCGTATAAATGAAATGCTCAGGCTTCAAAAATAGCCAATCAGTGTTGTAATCTTGCTTTGAAGACTTACCTTCCATGTGTCCAGAATCCCAAGTACAATCCACAAGATACCACGCATCGTTTATTTTGACGATATTCCACGCATGATTTGATTCTGTGGGCTTTGCCTCTCCTAAAAGCGATGTACCGACACCACGCGCATAGCCTGTGATTTTCTGACACGGAATATTAAGCGTATCGCAAAACTTTTTAAACGTGTTCGCATATCCTTCACATACAGCAGTTTTGGTTTTCAGTACACTCGGATATTCTTGGTCAGGAACAGTTCCTGCCCAAAAGTTTTTAGCGTCATACGAAATAAGCATACACAAAAAATCATGCGCCATTTTTACTTTCTCAAAATCATTTTCCGCAGAAGCTGAAATCGTTTCGCAGACTTGTTTTACATATCCTTGCGCATTATTCGCACGCAAAGAGTCGAGTTTTTTGTCTTTCAAAAGCGTTTGCATATTTTTATACGGAATATCTGTGCGATATGAATATGCTTCATCGTAAGATTCAGGCGTAGGATAGCCTTTTGAAGCCGCTGTCGCAGACGGTATTTTGCTTGTAAAAGTGTCCAGTGTAGCACAGCTGAAAAATAGCATTACACAAAATGCTATTCCGATAAAGAATGAGTATTTTTTCATTTCATTCCTCCAAAAAAGTAATAAAATATACGCTCTTACATAGTATTTTAATCCCGCATATACCAAAAAGCAAGAAAATGGTGCAAAAATATTACTTAAAAAGTATATTTATTACTTTATTAAAAGTTCTAAAATCAAATGCAGAATGACATAATTCTATTTTATGAGCGACCAAATCGAAGCACAAAGCAACCCTTCTATTCCTGTTTTATTTGGTAACAATGTGCGAAAATACAGAAAAGAAGCAGGATTGACACAAGAACAGTTATCGCGTCAGCTAGACATATCACAAAAACACCTTTCAATCATCGAAACAGGCACGCAATTCGCCTCCGCTCCTCTCATCGAAAAAATTGCAAATGCACTTCACGTCAGCCCAGCCACGCTTTTTGGCGGTGAAAAGCAAGATGTGGAAGCAACGAAGCTCTTTGGTATGCTCGACAATTTTCTTCGTCCGCGGTTTGCAATGCTCTCTTCGCGCCTAGACAAAATCGAATCTTTGTTGCAAGAAAAATAAAAAAAACAGGAAAACCGATAAAGAAAGAGTATGGAAAACGAGGATATTGAAAAGGCTAAGCGACATAAAAAGCAAGAGGTGGAAAAGGCGGCGGCAAGTGCTGTTTTTGATAATCTTTTTGCAGATGTCGAGAAAGACGCGTTTTATTGCTACAGGCGCAGCGGCAAAATACGGCTCGGCTTTGACCGCGACGACGGAACGGTGATTGAAATCGCTCTTTCGACGGCGTGGACGAACATTAGGAAGAAGTGGAAGATTGAATTTTTGAGCGATAAAAAAGACCTGCCCGAAAAAACGGACAGGTCTGCGGTCAGATTTCCGACCGTGGGGAGCAGAAGAATTTTTGAGGAAAAGCGAGGTCTGCCGAATTATTTTGATTTATCGCCGCCTGCGCCCGCTCAAATTCCGTCTGCCGCCCCGATTCTATTTTTGCGCCGCCGCATTTGCGCGCGT
>CALBGU010000183.1 GCA_937893155.1 uncultured Treponema sp.
CGACGCAAACGCCGTGCGCTTTCTGCAATGACATTTCTGGCACTCAAATGTATAAGTACTCATAAAGATTCCTCCGTATAAAAAATAGCAAAATCCACCCGACAGCCCTGTCAGTAATCAATAGCAGAACTAGTAGATTACATAAAAGATTGCTTCTCAACTGTAAAGTTGTATAACATCGCCTTTGTGTATGCTTGAATCAACTGTTTCGCTTTCGATTTCAAACGATTCAATCGCAAAATTGTTTTCGTCGTACAGTCCAACAGACACTTTTTTGTATCCATTGTTTTGGCGTATCTCGTTTATCTTTGCTGACATTGCTTTTGCATTTCGCTTTAATGCTTCTTTGCGCAAAGCCTGTCGCGTCAAATGAACAATCTTTACTATCGCGTATGTGGTCGCTCCTGTAATAGCGGTTGTGCCTAAGAATCTCATCAACTGCGAAAATCCCAAGCCAACAACTCCAACATCGTCCACAAGCCCAACAACTGGAATGACATCAGGAATTAAATCCAATGGACTAACCATATAAATCAAACTGCCGATAATAATCGCTTTTAGATATGCTGGTGTGTCTGGTGATAAGAACGCTTTCCACATCGTAACAACCTTATCCCACACCGCTTTTAGAGGACCTCGGTTCATCTTGTCCATGTTGTTGCGCACATTTTCTATATCTTCAGCAGTTGCATTTGCGCCGAATTTTCGTGCCATTTCCTCTGCGGCTTTTTCATCATAATCTTTTGCCATAATTCTTCTCCCGACACAGTATGATTTTTACGATGCTCTCGCCAATTTTGACAGAGCATCGTTTTTTTGTTATTGCAGAACAATCATTGACTTATTGCCGAACGTTTCTTTTACGTCGTCTGAAAGTTCTTTTGATGTATACGCAATGCTACAATTCTCAAGCGAAACAACGTTATTTGCTTCTGTATCAAAAAGCGTACAAATCACCTTAAAGCCGTCGCTCGTCTGCTCTTTAATCGCTGCTGCAATGAGTTTTTTGTTCTCGCGGAGTTTTTCGATGATTTCGCTTTGCTTAAAAAACGAAACCAACAATTCCATTGTTATGCAATCCACTGCAATCGTAGCAATTTTTGCCAATGATTTCTTCGATATAAGCACAGCTGCTATAACCGCTGCCGCAACAACTGCCAATAAAAGCAATTTCATAAAAAAATCTCCTTATAGGTTATTGTAAAACAATCATTGCTTTGTCGCCAAACGTCTGCTCCGTTTGAGCGTCAATATCTTCTGCCACAATACCAACAGCGTTTTCCTGTATATCCACAACCTCGTTTTTTTCCTTATCAAAAAGACAGTTGACGACGTTGTAATTGCCATTGCCTAAGTTTTCTTTAATCGAAGTTGCAATGACATTTCGGTCAGACTTGAGCTTTGCCATGCGATTGGGATTTTTGAAAAACGAAACAATATTGCGAGCAAAATTCAGCAATTTAACGAAGAACTTTTTTATCGAGTTCCAAATATTGCGCAATATAGCAATAGCATTATCAAAAATATTATAAGCCATACCGTTCTTTCTCCTTATTTAAATACAACCATACTTTTGTTTCCAAGTTGTTCTGCAAGTGCGCTGTCAATGCTTTTTGCATGTACCAGCAAATGCGCTTCGCTTCCGTCGAACAATGGTTCGTTTTCTTTGCTCAAAAAACAAACGTGATACTCTTTTTCGCCAAACATACCAGCTTTGAACACATACAAGCACCCTGCACTGTGCCGTGTTTTGTCAAAGTGAACTTTTACCCATTTTATGACATCTTCAAGCGTCAGAACATCTTTGTTCTGTTCTTCCAGATTCCACAAATACGCCGTCAATGCTGGTAAACCTCCGTTTGTTTCTACGGCTTGTTTTACAGACTCTGTGTATTCGCCAGCACCTTCAACTATTCTTTCAAACTCTTTAGAGAGTTTTGCAAGTGTAAGCGAGCCAACCTCAAGTAACTTTGTCGCAATCTTTGCGATTTCAGGTTGCAACTTTTCTTTTAACTGCTTCATTTCATCAGTTAAAACCGTGTCATCAAAAAAATCATTCATACTGATTTCTCCTCATCGTTTTGTTGTTTCACAACAGCAAAGTTATTAGTTTGTATATTCTGCTTGATTCTCTCTCCGAGTTCTTTTCTGCGTTTTTGTGCATTTTCCAGAATGTCGTTATGCACTTGTTTTTCGTGCGCAAAGACATCGTAAAATACAGCCGCAGAAATTTCCCCGTCAAGATTACAAGCGCGAATAAGCGTATTTAACACTGCATTTTTAATCTCTCGCGGAGCAAATCCGTCTGTTAGTTCGCTTAGGCGTGTATAAAAATCCTCTGTACGTTCTGATTGTGCAAGCGGTACTTTTTGCGGAATCATTTTGCGAATAATTTTCTGTCTGTTTTCTGTGTCTGGCAGCTCAAATTTGATGTTCTTCAAAATCCTGCTGTTAAATGCCGTATCGTAATTTTCTTGCAGGTTCGTTGCAAAAACGACAATCGTATCTCGTGATTCCAACAGCATAAGAAGTTGACTTCGTAGCGAGTTAACCGCTTGGTCAGAACCATTCTGCACATTTGTAATGCGCTTGCCTAAAAAAGAATCTGCTTCGTCAAAAAAGAGCAGTGCATTTTGCTCCTGTGCGCAGTCAAACGCGGCAACGAGATTTTTAGGAGCGTCGCCCACATACTTTGATTCAATGTCTGCATAATTCAACGGCAATATATTTATTCCCAATTCGTCCGCTAGAATATGCGCTGACATTGTTTTGCCCGTTCCTGGCGCACCGTAAAAATTGATAACACAATGCGGCACAGAATCTATTTCTGAAAATCCCCATTCATCATAAATCTTGCTACGATTTTTTATGAGCTGGACAGTATCTCTCAATTCTTGTGCAACAGCGTCGTTTACAATGAGCTGATTCCAATGAAATCGAGGTTTTTCTGCTACCAAAGACAACTTTGACTCGCTTTTCTGAACACTATTCTGCACGTTTTCCTCCTTTACAAGCGCAGGATTCACTAAAAACAAAGTAATGCAAATTTTGTTTTTTTCGATATATGCACATTCTTCATCAAATGCACCCGTATTGTTCCCCAAAAAAGACTGCACGCGCGAAAGCATTACCGAAAACTTGATGTCTTGCGTGCTGCTCATTTTCATTTTGTTTTTTGAATACTGAAAAGAGTTTTCTTTTGTCCAATTTGAAACACCGTAACGAAGCGTACATCGTATTTCAGAGAAATCTTTGTCGATGACTTCAAGGCTTTTTATCCGCTTTTTTAGTTCCGAAATAAAACGGTGATAAACTTCGTTTTTGTCTGCATGTTCTGCGTTTTGTTCCGTTAACGAAAATTTCACTTCTTCCATAAATAAAGTAATCCTATGTTATACAGAATGTTTTCTGCACATTGTCATACTAAAAATTACGAGAAAAAATT
>CALBGU010000184.1 GCA_937893155.1 uncultured Treponema sp.
ATCTGCACGGGTTTCCCGCCGTGTTGCTGAATGTGCAGCAGCTCTTTATCCGTCAGAAGCGAAAGCGTTTCCTCGTCGAGTTTTGTCAACTCCGCGCCAATCATCAGCGGGCTTTTGAACATACACCACAGCGTCATCATCGTGCGCTGCTCGTCGCGCGTGAACCGCGTTTTCCGCTCCCTGCCGAATCTGCCGCCCAAAACACCGAGCGGCAGCATATCGCAATCAGGATAACACCCCTCAAAAACGTGCTCTTGCCACACCTCGCACCGCTCAAACATCGCTTTCAACAGCCGCCATTCGTCCCAAAAATCGTCCGTAATGCGCCACATATTCGCCCACTTTTTCAAGTGCCACGCCTTTTCAATCACCGCAGGTCCGGGGCTTAAACTCAACACCATCTCTCGCCCGCTCTTTTCGATAGCCTTTGCAATCGCCTCGATTTCGCGTTCAGCCGAATACGGATTTTGCGGATACATATTCGTGTTGCAAATGTCGTCAACTTTCACAAAATCCACGCCCCATTCGGCATACAGCGCAAAAATGCTGTCGTAATACGCCTGCGCGCCGTCTTTGCTCATATCCACGCCGTACATATCGCCGTTCCATTTGCTCACGCTGAACGGGTTTGCAATCTGGTCTGCGGTTTTGTCCGTGCCGAGAATCTTCGAGTGCAGATGCGCTGAAATACGCGGAATGCCGCGCATAATGTGAATCCCGAACTTCAAGCCCAAGCTATGCACATAATCGGCAAGGCTCTTAAATCCTGCGCCGTTCGCACTCGACGGAAATCGATTCGGAGCGGGGATTTGGCGGGAATATTCATCAAGACAAAAATGCGTAAACGGCACATACTGCACATCAGGAACAAGCGCGCCTGCGTTCGGGTCTGACCACTGAATATCGACGACGATATATTGCCAGCCGTATTGCTTCAAATGCTTTGCCATATACTCGGCGTTCTTTTTCACGTCGGCTTCCGTAACCGCCGTATTGTAATAATCGTAACTGTTCCAGCCCATCGGCGATGTTCTGCACACGTTGTTTTTATCATATTTGCTCATAAAAATCCTCGTTCCTCTATTGTAGCACAAAAAATGTATGTTGAAAAAAATACTTGTGCCATTATCGCATCAAGTTCGGGAATGACACAGCCAAGGGCTGCTTCTCAATGCAGAGCCTGTCTTATGTATGAAAATTTTTTTTGGTGTCTTTGAGCAAAAATGACGGAAAAATAAATTTTTTTGACAGTTTTTGAAAGAAAATGACGGAAACTAAAATTTTTTTGACGGTTTTTGAAAGAAAATGACCAAAAAAATTTTAGATTTTCCCGTCCACAAAAGAAAATGTCCAAAAAAATTTTTTTTTTACTCGCCGACGATTGATGACGGCAAAAAAATTCTGAAACGATTAAAATGCCATTATCGCGATTGACGCGATAATCTTTTTTTAAGACATAGATTGTCTTACAAAAAAAGCGCAAGTGCGGGAATGACACAGAAAGGTTTCGCAAAAGCCCAAAAAAAACAAGGGACGAAAAACGTCCCCTGCACTTCATAGAACTCAAAAATTACAACTCGGATTCGCTTGCGGTTTCTGAACCGTAAGAGGTGTACGCGGCAAAAATCCAGCCCTCTTTTCCAGTCTGTGAAAATCCGCCCTTGTCTTCGTTCGGCGTGATTTCCTTAACGTGAATCCACGCGGCTTCTTTGCCGTCAATCGTGTCTTGCTCCTCGGTAATGCCGACCGCCAAAAGTGGCGCGCTGTCCTGCATTTTGAGCACAACCGCTCCGTTTGTTCCCGGCTCGCTCCGCACGTTTATTGTGTCGCCGTTGTCGCTTTTTACCAAAATCACCGACTCGCCTTCAAGCGTCTTTTCGGTGTACGTCTTTGAAGCCGCCGCCGCTAATTCCGCCTCAAAATCCGAAAGCATTTTTGCCACCGTTTCAGACGGCTTGAGCGATTTTGCATTATCCAAAAGCTCGTTGCGCACCGTTTCGTTTTTGCTTGATTTTGCGAGCGACAAAAGCTGCAGCACCTGCACATCGTCTGCGTTCGTAACGATTTTGTCGGATTTAATATATTTTGAGCGCACATCAATATAATCCGAAAGACTTGCGTCGATTTTCACGAATGTGCTGTCTGCATCGTTGTCTTGCAGTACCGCCACGACCGTCCCCACGGGAATCACCGTTGAACCCATTCCCGTCATTGAAGGCGTGTTGTAAATCAGCGTATTTTCCGCCGAAATCACCGCGACTTTTGCATTCACCGCAACCATTCCCGTCTGCGCCCAGTAATCGTCGCGCTCTCCGTATTTCACGCGCACAAATTCGCGCTCTTCAATGCTGCTCCCGCTTTTTCGCTTTGCCGTTTTGATTTCAGGATTGCCGTCTTTATCGCAGACCGCCTCAAATTGAGAGCCTGCCGTTAGGTCAACGCGCCCCCACTGCATAACGCCGTCGGTTTCAAGCCAGAGCGCGCCGTTTGGCTTCCAGAGCATAACCGCAGGCACTGTTTGCGCCGTGTTTTGCTTTGCTTTTGCCTGCGCCGCCGCCGCGGGAATTACTACTTCTGACGTAAAATCGTGCTCAGGAGTGGCTTCTAACGCTTGCTCGCTGCTTTTTTTTCCGCAGCCCAAAAACACAAAAGAACAAAAAAAAGCGGAACCGATAAAAAAAATCTTTGCTAATTTCATTGAAAATCTCCGTTTTGTGCCTAAACAATAACATAAAAAAAATCACAAGGTCAATGATGAACGCCGCCATTCGCCGTTCGGATTTCCGAATTGCTCGCGCCGAGATAAAACGCCCCGTTCGGATTTCCGAATTGCTCGCGCCGAGGTAAAACGGCTCGTTCGGATTTCCGAATGACGTTGTATGGGCTGAAAATCAATTCGCGCTATCTTCGAGTTTTCGCAAAATGGCGGGGTCGAGCGTGATGCTCAAGTTTTTTTCGTTCGTGGGAAGCACTAAGCCTTTCGGTCCGTTTTTTGCGCGCCGCAAATGTTTTACCTGCGTATAATATAAATCCGCCTTGCCGTTTTTGCGCGCTTTTGAATGATACACCGCCAGATTTCCCGCCGCCAAAAGTACGTCGAGCGGCACGGTTTTGTCTTTTCGCGCCTTGATAAAAACGTATCCGCCCGCAAAATCGCGCGTGTGAAGCCACATATCCTGCCCGCGCACAAAATGGCGTAACAGCTCATCGTTTTCCGCCGCCGTCCGCCCCACGAGGATATACCAGCCGTCAATCGTGTAATCAAGCCCCGGGTGCGCTTTTTCGGTTTGCTGTTTGGGCGTGGAGGTTTTTCGCAAAAGCTGCTCGATTTTCAGTACATTTTTTTCTTCCGTGATTTTTTTGTACTGCGCGTCAAGTTCGGCGATTGCTTTTTGTGCGTTTTCAATATCGTGCCGCAGTTCTTCTTGACCGCTTTCTGCTTTTTTATACTGCTCGTAATACGTCCCCGCATTTTCCTGCACGCTTTTTTTGGGGTCTACTTTAAGCCGAATCGTTCCGCCCGTGTCGTAATCTTCGCACTCCAAAAATCCCGACGAAAAATCCGCGCCGAAACCAAACGCCATAATCAAATCGCCGTGATGACGGAATATCGCCGCATTTTTGAACGCAGATTCTTTTTCCTGCAATCGCTCGAGCGCGGCGCTCATACGGCTTCGACGCACGTTGTACCATTTTTCCGCTTGCGCCAAAAGCGACTCGCGCGAAAGAGATGCCGCATATTCGCTGTACCAGATGTCTACTTTTTGGTTAAAACTCAATTCCGCGCCGTCTTTCGCAGTGATTTCTGCAAAATCGCGCACTTCCCACACCCGTTCGCTTTGCTTTTTGGGCGCAGACAGCACTGCTTCGGGATTGAAAAAACTGCCGGTAACTTCGTTTTTGGCAGGACGGCGAAACATCGTATCAATGATTTCCCCGTTTTCGCGGCACAAAATCACGTTCCCTGCGTTGCTCCACAGCCGCACATACAAAATCAGCCGCTCGTCTTCACTTTCGCCCTCCGCGCCTTTTTTGCCGAGCACTTCATTTGCGCTGTTCATCACAAAGATTTTCCCCGCCTTAAAAAGCCTGATTTCCACAATGCGCTCTTTGCCAATCTGTCGGCAGCTTTCAATTCGTGCCCCGCGAATATGGGATTTCAAACATTCCATAAATCTGAGCGGCTTTGTGTTTTTGGGCACTTTGCGCCACGTCTGATGAAGACGGCACGCATTCGGCGCAACGCAGATGAACAGCGTCTTTGGCTCTGCGGTCTTGTACACATACAGCGCAAGACTGTCAAATCCCGGCTGAACCACGTCCTGCACGAACGCGCCCGTTACATCTAATTCATTTAATACAACATCGATTTCATTACAATTCAGAGACATACTTTGTATTATACACATTTTTTTACATTGTGTTCTATTGCGATTGCGATAATCAAATAATAAATCTAAAGTTATAGTTCTATTCTTTTTGTCTTATTGACTGTTTTAGCTAAAATTGATATTATCGGTAATTACCCTATACGTTTGAAGTAAAGGGAATATTTTTTATAAGAGGTC
>CALBGU010000185.1 GCA_937893155.1 uncultured Treponema sp.
AACATTATACAGAGAAATTTGAGCTTTTGGCTCTTTCTATTTACACCAACTTTTCAGCCGCGGCCTTTGCTGGGGCTGTGTTTTATTTGTGAAGTGTTTTAACATAAGGTTTTAAGGAGAAAAAAACGATGAAAAAGATATTTCTGATTTTGGCGGCGGCTCTCGTAATTACGGGGTGCGCGACGAACAAAAATGTAGTAATGGTGCCAGAATGGGCGCGTGTCGCTGCCGAAGAGAATGAGCGCGGGGATTTTTCGGCGCTGAAGTGGATTGACGGGAGCGGTCTTGAAACGGACAAAGCCGAATATATGACGGGCGAAGGCGTGAAACTGCGCTTTGAGGCAAATGCAGAAAGTGCGAGCGACGGCGAAAAGGTGTTTGCGCTCATATACCGCAGCACTGCCGAAAGCAAAGACGACTTTATGCAGAAAATCCCGTGCGCAGTGAAAAACGGCAAAGTTTCAGGCGAAATCCTGATAAAAGAAACGGACGATGTGCTTGCATCGCTTTCGCAAGTGCCCGCATATTTCTTTGCGCTCGGCTCACAAATCTCCGCGCCGATTACTATCGCGTTTGCCTTCAAGATTACAATCTGGAGCAATCCGTATCGGGACGTTCAGAACGACAGTTATGTGCTTGAAGATATGAACGGCAAAAAGTATTCGCAGAGAAAATACTGCAATGACGACAAAATTCCTGTTGACGAGGAGCATTATTATCTCAAGTTTACGGACGTGAAGCCTTCGCTGACGTATCAAATCAGGTACATTCTGCAAAACGGAAAATACGGTCATATCATTTATGACAATCTTTCTTTCGCGGAACTGATGGGCGACTAAAGGGGGAATGTTATGAAAGCAAACAAAATCATCATTTGTATTTTGGCGGCGGCTCTCGCGCTGTATGGTTGTGCCACTCTGTCGACGGGAACGCTCGGAACACTCGCCGAGGTGGAAAAATACGACGAAAACGGGAACAAAGTCTATGCGCGCAATGAACTCGGCGTTCAAGAATGGAAATATGACGGCAGCGGCAAGGTTGTGTATGCAAAAGATACGTCGATTGGAAGCGAGATGTGGATAGATTACGACGGCGAGGGCAAGATGACGTACCGAAAATCTGTCGTAAAAAATCCGCGCGCCGCTGTTTCAGAGGTGGAAGAGGTCTGGTATGACGCGCACGAAAACGAGATTAAGCGGGTGTCGAACGGCAGGGAGCGCAAAACC
>CALBGU010000186.1 GCA_937893155.1 uncultured Treponema sp.
ATCCCCAATCCCCAATCCCCAATCCCCAATCCCCAATCCCCATTTAATGTTAAATTAAAAATAAAATAAAAAGTCATTAAACAAAAACAAATTTATTTTATCAAATTAATTATAATATCGAGATTATTTCAATAAATATTTTTTAATCAAAAAAAATGAAAGATGAAAAAAAAGATAAAAAAGAAAATGTAGAAAAAGAACAAGAATACGACAACCAGGATACCCCAGCTCCTTCAGCGAGTTTAATGAATTTAAATTTAAATCTAAAAAAATTAAGTGTTGATTTTTCCAAAATATTTTTTTACGTAAAAGGAGATATAACAACAATGGTGGCAGATATAATAGTAAATTCTTCCTCACCATCAATGATACCTCAAATGGGAGTTTCAAAAAGTATTCATAATAAATGCGGCCCAGGATTATTAAAATATTTAAAAGCAAATTATAATGGGATATTATCAGGGGGTATCGTTGATTCTCCAAATTTCGGATTAAAATGCAAAAAAATAATACACGTTTGTGGACCTTATCAAAAAAATGAATCGCATAGAGAATTAGAAACAATATATGAACAGTGTTTAAATTATTGTTTTAGTCATAGATATAATAGTATAATTTTTCCTTGTATTTCAACTGGGGGAAGTATGTTTAATGAAGATAGAGGCTGTATGATTGCTATTAATACTTGCAAAAATTGGATTGAAAAAAATGGAGATCTATGGAAGGGAAAAGTTATTTTTTGCTGTTCCTTTCATTCCCGCCTGTTTTTAAACGCGAACAAACAGTATTTAGTAAAAGCAGCGTGTTTTTGCCCGCTACTGTGCGGTATTTCACAGACGCAGTTTGTTTTTAGCAAATACTGTGAAATATTTGCACAATGCACGCTGTTTTTGTGCGATACCGTGCAGTATCCGCCGAAAGCAGCGTGTTTTTGCGCAATACTGCACAGGATTTTGCAATCGCACTCTGTTTTAGCTCGATACGGCGCGGTATTGAGTTTTTTCGGAAGGCGGAAGGGACAAGAAAGTTTTTATACGTCGTGTATGACAGATTTTTCTGTGATAATCCTAAAAATATAGAAAAACGGCTTTATTTTCGGTTCTGTTTTCTGCTATAATGCAAAAAAATTATAGGAGCGTTTATATGGAATACGATTTTTACAAAGTGGCTTTCGTGTACAAAGATTTTGAAACGCGGCTTCGCTACAACATTATTGAAAATTTTGATACAACTTTGATAGAGCATTTATCCCGCTTGTATCAAGAAGATATGACGCGACTGCACGAATCTGCGGATTTTGCATATATGGACACGGGCTTTCACGATTTGGACGGAAATGCGATTTTTGCCTATTTTGTGCCGAACCGAAATGTAGATAAGCAAAAATGGTATTTGCACGATTTTAAGACAAAAGCGGAAATCGATGAACTTTGTCCGAGCAATAGTGAAAAAAAAGTGGCAGTGAGCGCGCCGAAAATCCAAAAGCCAAAAAGAATTATTCACGCGCCGCTCGTTACCTTCGATAACGTGCCGATTAAGCCGAAAAGCACCGCAAAGCGTCTTATTGATTTGTACCGAAAAGAACATTCTGGCGGGGAAGGTCGCGACGGGGTGATTTTTGAGCGTATGCTCACGCAGGCGATTATCGAAAACGATTCGCCCAACAGCATCAACAACGACGAGGCGCTGCTCGACAAAATCTGCGTGGACGATTATTACGATTCTGGTCTTGACGCGATTTGTATTCGGGTGAACGGGCATATCGTTACGGACAAGGATTTTTTGGAATTTATCATCAAGAACGAAAAAGGTATCCGCTCTGCCGAAATTATTTTGCTTCAGTCAAAATGCAAAGACAAATTTGAGTTAAAGGAAATCAGCACGTTTATTTTGGGCGTGCAGAACTTTTTGGAGCGCGCTTCTTCGCGAAAACTCAACAAAAAGGTGCAGGCGTGGTTTGACATTAAGAACGAAATTTTGGAGAACGCACAGAATTGGACGGAGATGAGCCATATTGATGTGCGTCTTTTTTATGCCGCGGCAAATGCAACGTGGACGAACTCAAGCGAGATTCTCGGTTCGTTTGAGACGCTCAAAAAGGCAGTTGACCGTTTTGAGAACGGCATTTACAAGATTGAGCCGCCGATTTTTATTGATGAAAACCGTCTGCAAAAAATCACGCTGAACGAAAACGAAACGCTTTCGGTAAAAATCGCGCTAAACGGCACGCCGCTCCAGCTTTTGGGCGACGATTCGGTGATGGGCTGCGCTGCAATTATTGACGCGAAGGAATTGCTTTCGATTTTGATTGACGAGACGACGGGGAATTTGAAGCGCGGGCTGTTTGAGGAAAACGTGCGCGATTTTCAGGGCAACACAAACGTCAATCTTTCTATTAAAGAAACGATTCGGACGGCGCCTGAGAGTTTTATTCTGCGCAACAACGGTATCACGATTTTGGCAAATCGGCTTGAATACCCGAACTTGAACTCGGTTCGGATTACGAATCCGCAGATTGTAAACGGCTGTCAGACGTGTTCGGTGATTTTTTATGCGCACAAGGAAAATCTGGATTTGTCCAAGGTGAAGGTGTTTGCCCGCATTATCAGCACGAATGATTCTGAAACCATCAATTCGATTGTCAGCGCGAACAACAATCAGAATATGGTTCACGATATGATTAACGAAATCACGAAGGAATATCATAAAAAGCTCGAGCAGTTTTTCAAGAATTACGACGCGGTTTCCGATTTCAAGCACGTGTATTACGAGCGCCGTTCAAAATCGCTGGCGGGCGAAAATATTTGCGCCTACCAGAAATGCACGTTCCGCACTATGCTGCAAAGTGCGGTCGCGGTGTGGTTTGACGCGCCATACGAGGCGATTTCGTCGGAGTTCCAGCTTTTGCCGCTGTACAAGGACCGTGTGTTTTCGGACAATCACAGCGAAATCTGTTATTATGCGAGCGCGACTTTATTTTCGGCGTTTGACCGCTTGATTTATCAAAACCGTCTCGATTCTAAATTCAGAAGCGCGCGTCCTTTTGTGTGCTACATTGTGAAGCGCAGCATTTGCGCTCAGAGCGTCAATTTGAACGATACCGAGGTTGCCGAAAATCTGGCGCAGTCGATTTTGTCGCTGTGCAGGAACGATGCTGCGCTTGAAGATGCGTTTGAGAATGCGCTTTCGGTCTGCATTAAGGCGCGGGAATTGTTCAGTGCGCAAAACAACGGCAAGAATATGGGCGATTATTTGAACAGTCCTAAGGTTATGTCGTATATTTTGGGTGCGCTCGGCAAAATCGGCGAAAAAGAAGCGGAAAGCGAAAATCAGACGGCAACGTATTCTGGCAAAATCATCAAGGTGGGCTACGACCGCTACGGCAGACGCTATCTTTTTATCAGCAAAGGCTCGGATTCTGTTTTTGCGCACGAGTCGTTCAGTCCGAACACGCTGTTTTCGTCGCTTCAAACGGGTCAAAATGTGGTGTACGAGCTTGCGGAGGATAAGTTCAAAAACGTCGTAGCTAAAAATGTGCATAAATAAAAATCTGCACTGTCCTCTTTTTTTTGTAAAAGCAAAAAATCCTCTCTGCAAAGCTGCGGAAAGGATTTTTTGCTCACCGATTTTATCTTTAGTAATTGTATTTTAATTATTCAAAAGCGGCTTCCAGTTTTCAGGAAGAAGCATATTTTCTTTTACAATCCATGCCCGTGATGTATCAAGCGTGAATTGCGTTTTATTTAATAAATGGTCGGCGTGATGTTCTCCGTTCGACAGCGGATAGAGAATTACGCCGTCAGATTTTTCGGCAGAAAAAATTTTATGAGTGAACGGGTTTTCATTCGCTACAGGCAAA
>CALBGU010000187.1 GCA_937893155.1 uncultured Treponema sp.
TCGGTTTAGTTCATCGCCCTCTCAAGGCGGAGAGACGGGTTCGACTCCCGTAGGAACCGCAATGGTAAGACCTAGTTCTTTTGAATTAGGTCTTTTTTTATTGCGTTGATGATGGTTTGATTTTGGCTGAAAAATGCTGCAAAAATTTATAATTTGTGCATTTGAGCGTAAATATAAAGCACGTCTTGATACCAATCGACTTTCGTTTTGAAAATTTCGTCTTTATAGCCTTTCGCGCTGAATTTTATGCGCCATTCCTGCCCTGTAGAAAGTTTGTTCTTGACTGACGATAGCGGCTGCCACCAACCGCCGTAAAAAATAGAAACAGACACGATTTTTGAAATATCCTGATTCGTTTCAAAATCATACACCTCGGGAATTACTCGAAGCGGACGCTGCTGCATCTGCATAAAATTAAAATGAATATCGCGCCCCGTTTTTTTATCCACACTCAACGACCGCCAGCACACATATTGCCCGACCTCGATTTTTGCACGATAGAACCCCGGACGCAAAAATACTTTTCGCGAATTAAGAACTTTGCTCGTCGCATCTTTGCCGACCGTCACAAAACCGGAACGCATATTTTTTATCTCCGTGTTTTGTTCGTTGTCCTGAAAAAATCTGACTGACGCGGGCAAATCGCCGGAATCGCCGTCGGTGGAAGGCATTTTGAGCGCGATAGAAACAGGTTTGAACCACGGACTCAAAATGGTGCTGTAAAAATAGCGTTCGCGGATTGCCGTGGACAAAAGCCACGAAAGAATCATAATCGCCGTTATCGAGCTTGACACCCACAACGCCGTATTCCGTTTGGCAATCACGGGACGAATATCGTAATGCGTAACACTGCCCGCAGAATAATGGCGCACCATTCGGCTGATTTGCGTCAAAAGCTCTTTGTGATTGTAAAATTTAAGATAATTCGAGACAATGCGAATAATCGCTTCAATGTTCTGATAGCGTTTTTCGCGTTTTGTCATCGTCATCTTTCGTATCATCAGATAAATGCGGAGCGGGATTTTCTCTTTGTAGAGCAGCCCCAGCGGAACGTGCTTGTATTTAACACGCTCTGTATACGTTTCCTTCATCGTCTCGCCGCCATTGAACGGCCTCTTTCCTGTGAGCATTTCATAGAGCATAATCCCGAGCGAATAAATATCCGCCGTCTTGTCCACCGACCGAGAATCCGTGAACTGCTCGGGCGCCATATACGCGGGCGTTCCCATCGCGGATTTTGCCTGCGTCAATCCCGTATTCTCCAGCTTTTTTGTTGTTGCCATACTATCGAGAGATTCGGGATTTTTCTCTTTTTCGTTGCCCGCAATACCAAAATCGGCGAGTTTCACCTCGGCGCGCTTGGAAAGCAGAATATTCGCGGGCTTAATGTCGCGGTGAATGATATTCTTGCTGTGCGCAAACTTGAGCGCGTTGCACACATTCAAAAAGATGATAAGCGCAATATTGCACGGCAATTTCCCGTGATGCAAAATCAGATTGTTGAGCGAAAGCCCGTCCACCAGCTCTTCCACGATGTAGCGCGACTTTCCCTCCTGAAAATAATCGTAGGTATTGACGATATACTGACTTTGCATATCCATCAAAATCTGAGCCTCGCGCTTAAATCGTTCCGCGATTTCCTTTTTGTGAATGGTCAGCTCTTTGATGATGACAGGTCGTCCCAGTTCGGGGTGTACAGCCTCATAGACCACCCCCATTCCGCCGTGTGCAATTTCTTTTTTAACGAGATATTTTCCGATTTTCTTTTCGATTGATTTCGTTGGCATAATGTGTGTGCATATACTATCACGTTAAAGCCTCGTCAAGCAAGTGGATTAGCAAAACTTAACGTGCGGAACCGAACGCACAAAAAAAATCCCTCCGATTGAAAACCAGAGGGATTTTTATAAGAAAAGGGCAAAGTGCCGATTACTTATTCACAAGCTCCTTGAGAGCTTTTCCTGCCTTGAATTTCGGGCTCTTTGAAGCGGGAACAATCATCTCCTGCTTTGTTGCAGGGTTGATAGATTTTCGTTCTGCGCGGTCGACCACAGTGAAAGTACCAAAGCCAATAAGCTGAACGTCATCACCCTTCTCGAGTGCCTTAGAAACAGTATCCACGAATGATTTCACGACTGTCTCAACATCTTTCTTAGTGAGCTTTGTGTCTTCTGCGATTGCGCTAACGAGTTCTGATTTGTTCATAAAATGCTTCTCCTCTAAAAACGGTTTTTAAGCAACACCACTGTATTGCTATTACATATCTTACACGCGAATATTCATTATTTCAAGTATTTTTTCGCAGAAAGTGCGATTTTACGCCCTTTTTCGCGCTTTTTTCTGAAAATCCCCCCATTTTTGAAGGGATTTCTTCTGTATGAACATTCGATGCCCGTGCTGTAGCAATCTGCGCTATCGCTTGTCTGCGATGCCGAACGTGAGCCAATCGTTTTGGTTCACGGCGATTTTCACGAGTTTTCTCATCGTGCTCATCGTCTCCGTGAGCTTTTTGCGTGCCTCTTCAAGCTCGGCGGTCTTTATCTTGAGCGCGGATTTCAGCTCCTCCTGCGCGGAATCGAGCGCGGCAAGAGCGGCGGTCTCTGCCTCAAGCTCCTGCATCTTTTCCTCGGTAATGCCCACTTTAGACACCGCGTCTGCTCTTTTCTTCAAGCCGTCTGCCATAAGACGCGCGCTCGAAATCTGCTCTGAAAGCGACGATTTGTTTCCCATATCGTTCTCCTTATAAAAAAATATGTCCATATTATATGATTTAATCAAAAGCATTGCAAGAACTATCTTTCTTTTCATTTTCTTCATCTGTAGCAAGTATTGCCCCAGATATAGCAAGCGTTGCTCCAACTGTAGCAAGCGTTACCCCAACTGTAGCAAGCGTTACCCCAGCTGTAGCAAGTATTACCCCAGCTGTAGCAAGCGTTGCTCCAACTGTAGCAAGCATTGCCCCAACTGTAGCAAGCATTACCCCAACTGTAGCAAGCATTACCCCAACTGTAGCAAGCATTGCCCCAACTGTAGCAAGCATTACCCCAGCTGTAGCAAGCGTTGCTCCAACTGTAGCAAGCATTACCCAATTTGCAGCAAGGGGCTTAAGCCCCTTGTTTCAACAAATTTAGAAATGACATACGGTCAAGTGTTGTGAATGATGAATGTATGAATGGGGAGAATAGTGCGGGTGTGTTGACATAAAACACTACGGATAGTATTATAAATGCAGTCCATACGCTATATATAGCGCATTTTCAGACGCTAGTTTGTTGTAGTGTAAGGATATATCCAAAAATAAAGAGCAAGACAATGAAGATTATAAAGAGAAACGGCGAAGAGGCTATTTTTGATTATCACAAAATTGAAATCGCGATTTCAAAGGCGAATCTGGAAGCGCCGATGAAGGAGCAGCTTTCGGCAGAGACGATTCACAATATTGCGCTGAACATTGAAAAGCAGTGCCAGAAGGAAAACCACGAGATGAATGTGGAGGACATTCAGGACATCGTGGAAAAAGAGATTATGAAGGCGGGCGCGTTCGACATCGCGAAAAAATATATCACCTACCGCTATCAGCACGAGCTTATGAGAAAGGCGAACTCGACCGACAGCCAGATTATGAGCCTGCTTGAGTGCAACAACGAGGAAGTGAAGCAGGAGAACTCAAACAAGAATTCTACGGTGGTTTCGGTGCAGCGCGATTATATGGCGGGCGAGGTGAGCAAGGACATCACGAAGCGTTTTTTGCTTGATGAAGACATCGTGCAGGCGCACAACGAGGGCATTATTCACTTTCACGATTCGGATTATTTCGCCCAGCATATGCACAACTGCCTTGCAAAAGAAACGCGGTTTATCACCGACAAGGGCGTGCGCTCTTTCGCGGATTTTTCTGACGGCGAGCGCGTTGCGGTGCTTACCAAAGACGGCAACTGGAAAGGCGCGACGGTGAAAAAATACGGAACGCAAAAGCTGTATCGCTTCACGTTTTACAACAGCAAAAAGGAACACACACAACAAGTGCTTGCGACGGAAAATCATCGCTGGTATCTTGCTGACGGCACGGTAACCACTGCGCTCAAAGAAGGCGACAAGCTCGTTTCTGCTCCTGTGCTGTATCATCAAGACGAGGATTACCATTCGTTCAACGAAAATGAAAAGCTGTTGTGGTGCAAAGGCTTTGCACTCGGCGACGGTACGGTGGAATACTTGGCGGCGGACACGCAGAACAATTCTACGAGAATCAGGCTGTGCGGCGAAAAGGATTCGCAATGGCTTGAGCGGTTTTCTATTGCGGGCTGCAAGGTGCGCGAGCAGGTGTTTGAGAACGGAGATAAATCCGCTGTCGTCTACGATTATCACAAAGAAATCCCTGCGTTCAAAAATGTGGGGGAAATCCGTGCGTTTTTGAACGGGCTGTATTGCGCGGACGGAAAAACGGCGGTGAATAATCCTCATTCTCGCACATACCGAATCCAAAGCAGTAACAAAACGGTGATTGATTTTTTGCGTGAATATGCGCCAGTTGCGGGGCTGTACATTACGGCAGAAAACGATTTGACGGGCGAGAAGACAAATTACACAGGCGAGAGCGGAAGACCGTACACCATTTTGTTTTCGTTCAATCCCGATTTTAGTTTTGCGTATACGGTGCTTTCAAAGGAATTTGCGCGCGAAGACGAAGTGTGGTGCTTGGAGGTGGACGACGAGCATAATTTTGTGCTTGCAAACGGCATTGTTACGGGAAACTGCGACCTTGTTAATCTTGAGGATATGCTGCAGAACGGGACGGTGATTTCGGGGACGAGAATCGATACACCGCATTCGTTTTCGACGGCGTGCAACATCGCGACGCAGATTATCGCGCAGGTGGCGAGTTCTCAATACGGCGGGCAGAGCATTTCGCTCACGCACCTTGCGCCGTTCGTGGACGTGAGCCGAAAGAAAATTGCGCGCGAAATGCACCGAATGGAAGAAGAAACGGGCGTGTATTACACCGAAGCGCAATTCAATCACATTGTGCACGAGCGGCTCAGGGACGAGATTACGCGCGGTGTGCAGACGATTCAGTATCAAGTTGTTACGCTGATGACGACGAACGGACAATCGCCTTTTGTAACCGTGTTTATGTATTTGAACGAGGCCAAAGACGCGCAGACAAAAGCCGACCTTGCGCTTATCATTGAGGAAGTCTTGAAGCAGCGATACCAAGGCGTAAAGAACGAGGCTGGCTATTGGGTTACGCCTGCATTCCCGAAACTGATTTACGTTCTTGAGGAAGACAACATCAACGAAGGCTCTCCGTATTTCTATCTCACTGAATTGGCAGCGAAATGCACGGCGCGCAGAATGGTACCCGATTACATCAGCGAGAAAAAGATGAAGTCGCTCAAAGAAGGCAACTGTTATCCGTGTATGGGCTGTCGCTCGTTCCTCACGGTGTATCGCGACGAAAACGGGAAGCCGAAGTTTTACGGGCGGTTCAATCAAGGCGTGGTTACGATTAACCTTGTGGACGTGGCGTGTTCGTCGGGCGGCGATTACGACAAGTTCTGGCAGATTTTGGACGAGCGGCTTAAATTGTGCTATCGTGCGCTGATGGCACGGCACAAGCGGCTTTTAGGCACGCCGAGCGATGTTGCGCCGATTTTGTGGCAGAACGGAGCGTTGGCGCGGCTCAAGAAAGGCGAAGTCATCGACAAATTGCTATATAACGGCTATTCCACGATTTCCTTAGGGTATGCGGGCTTGTGCGAGTGCGTGCGCTATATGACGGGCAAAAGCCACACCGACAGCGAAGCGACTCCGTTTGCGCTCCGTGTGATGAAGACGCTCAACGAGGCGTGCGACAAGTGGCGTGAAAAGACGAACATTGCGTTTTCGATTTATGGCACACCGATGGAATCGACGACGTACAAGTTTGCAAAGTGCCTAAAGCGGCGTTTCGGCGAGATTGAGGGCGTTACCGACAAAAATTACATCACGAACAGCTATCACATTCACGTTACCGAGAAAGTCGATGCGTTTACAAAGCTGACGTTCGAGAGCCAGTTTCAAGAGCTTTCGCCCGGCGGCGCGGTGAGCTATGTGGAAGTGCCGAATATGGAGGGGAACATTCCTGCGGTCATTGCGCTTTTGAAGCATATCTATGAAAAGATTATGTATGCGGAATTGAACACGAAGAGCGATTGTTGCCAAAAGTGCGGCTATACGGGCGAAATCCGCATTGTTACCGACAGCGAAAACAAACTTGTGTGGCAGTGTCCGCAGTGCGGCAACACCGACCAATCAACGATGAATGTGGCGCGGAGAACCTGCGGCTATATCGGTACGCAATTCTGGAATCAGGGACGCACGCAGGAAATCAAAGAGCGCGTGTTGCATTTGTAAAGGCGAGATATCATTGGTTTTACACCCCTGAGCAAATGCGGTTCTTGGACGAGTGGATAAAAGATACAATGTGTATCTGCATTTCATCGGCGAAAAGTTGCAGCTTGTCAAAAACACATTCCGCAAACGCGCTTTCTGCCGTACAATGACGATGTGAACGGAGGTTCAGGAAAAATGCCGAGAGCAAGAAACAAAGACGATTTTCTGAAATCCGCGGCGGAAAAATATGCGCTGTTGCTGGAGCTGATTGCGAAGATGAGCGCGACGGCAAGCCATTACGATTGGGCGATAAAGAAAATCAAGGCGCACTGCAAGAAAGTGAGATAAAACGGAGGAAAAGAAATAATGAACAAGATGATTGCGTATTGCGGTCTTGACTGCGAAACGTGCGAGGCGCGGCTGGCAACGGTGAGCGATGATGATTATTTTCGCGAAAAAGTCGCTCTCAAATGGTCGGCGTTAAATGGTGCGGTGATTACGCGGGAGATGATTAACTGCACGGGCTGTCGCATTGACGGTGCAAAAACGCCCTATTGCGAATCGATGTGCCCCATACGAAAATGCGCAGGAGCAAAAGCTCTTGAAACGTGCGGCGATTGTGCTGAAAAACGCGATTGCGAAAAACTCGGCGCGATTTTGGCGAACAGCGAAGACGCACGGCGTAATGTACGAAAAGAGGAAGGAAAATGAGTGAAATTATCAGAGTGGAAGAGCCGCGCGATTTTGCCGCGGTGGAAAATATAGTGCGCGAGGCGTTTTGGAACGTGTACCGACTGGGCTGCACGGAGCATTATGTTTTGCACCGATTTCGCAGCGAGAATGCGTTTATCCCCGAATTGTCGCTGGTGTTGGAAGTTGACGGGCGGATTATCGGGCACATTATGTATGCGCGCGCTGAACTCGTCCGCGCTGACGGCTCTCGCGTTCCGAGCTGGACGTTTGGACCAATCAGCATACACCCCGATTTCCAGCACAGGGGCTACGGCGTGCGGCTGTTACGCTCTTCGCTGGAAAAAGCGCGGTCGCTCGGCGTGGGCTTTTTGTGTATGGAAGGCAATCTGGCGTTTTATCAGCACGCAGGATTTCGCCCCGCGCGTATGAGTTTGCGCTTCGCTATCATTCGTGCGACGATGCGCCGTTTTTTCTCGCTCAGGAGCTCATCGCTCTCTGGTGCAAGGAGAATCGCATAGACGGCGCATGCACGGCAAACGGAATCG
>CALBGU010000188.1 GCA_937893155.1 uncultured Treponema sp.
TATAGTTGACTTTCCCACATTCGGAAGACCTACGATACCACATGTTAATTTCATAAAATTGTCCTTCTATTTTTTCATCGAGATTGCCCCGATGTTTATTTTTTATTTTTCCTCGTCGTCCTTCATCGTCAGCCCTTTCATCAGGCTGTGCAGACACGCCAGAATAATATGCGCGCTGTCTTTTTCCAAGCGCGAGCAGCCCGCCATTTTTGCAGGAATCCCGGCGCATTTTTTTTGCAGCGCCCTCCCCTTTTCTGTCAGCGAAATAAAAACCGTGCGCTCGTCGCTCTCGGAGCGTTTGCGATTCACCAGACCTTCTTTTTCCATTTTTTTGAGAAGCGGTGTCAGTGTTCCGCTGTCAAGAAAAAGCCGTTTTCCCAAATCTTTTACCTGCACGCCGTCTTGCTCCCAAAGCGCAAGCATCGTGATATAACTCGTGTAAGTAAGCCCGAGCGGGTCAAGAAGCGGCTTATAGCGGCGGATAACCTCTTTTGAGCAAACGTACAGGGCGAAACAAAGCTGATTGTCAAGGTTCAGCGGTTCGCCCGCGTCCAAAATTTCTTCTGCCATATCTTGAGATTTTAGCGCAAATCGCGCTTGTTCGCAATACGTTCTTTTCACACTCTCGGAAACACAGATTATCACACAAAACACACAGAAAAATGTCAAAAATTATCTTTCTTTGATTAAAGTCAGCTGACTTTTGTATAAAGTTATCTTTCTTTTGAGTATATTCATCTCTCTTTTAAAGAAAATCACTCATCTTTTGTTATTTTTAACTGAATTATTGCAAAAAATATCTTATCTTTGATTAAAGATATCTTTCTCAATAGTCGGGAAAGATAACTTTTCTATTAAGATAGATAGCTTTTCTTTTGGGAAAGATGACTTTTTAATAAAGTGAGATAACTTATGAATAAAGATATGTTTCTTAATAATCAAGAAACATATCCCGAACAGATATTGACAATTCCGAGCGCAAAGTTATATACTTTTTGCAATACGTTACTTATCTAAGACGGAGGGATATATGTCAAAATCATTTGCAGACAAGATGACTGACGCAAAATTGATGGCAGCAGGTTTGAAACAGCACGCTGAAACGATGGCGAAATTCGATGTGTCGGAAACAGACGTGTCGGAACTTGAATCGCTGGTGAGCAGAGCGGAAACGCTGAATATCGAGCAGGAAAAACTCAAGTCGTCGCTCAAAAAATGCACGACCGAACTCAACGACGCGCTTGCAAAGCTGGACGATGTGATGGCGAAGAGCAAAAGCCGCGTGAAAGTTGCGTTGCCGAAGGAAGATTGGACTGCGTTCGGTATTAAGGCAAAGCGTTAAGCGCATATCAAAAAGCCGTTCACCGCGATTTTTTTTCGCAGCGAACGGCTTTTGTGTATAAAGAAAACCAAGAACATTATGTATCGCCTTCAATTCGGTATACAAGGCGGTTTTTCTTATCGATTTCCCTGCTCCACCACCCCGATAAATCCCCTTTTAGCGCCTCGGGCTTGCCAAGTCCGCTATTTCCGTTACGGTCGATGTCTTTGAGGAGTTTATTTACTTTTGCAAGGAGTTTTCGGTCTTTTTCCTGCAAAAACACATAATCTTCAAAACCATCTCCCTTGAAACTTACCGTTTTCATTTTGCCATTTCCTCCAACTCTGCAAATGTCTTAACGACGGTTTTCAATTTGCCTTCGTTGTAAAGGCGGGCTTGTTCGGCAAGATATTTCTGGTTGGCTTCGCTGTAAAATCCCGTTTTCAGTTCGCGGTCGCTTTTGGCGATTTTGAACGGAATGCTCCCCGTTCGCAACGCTTGTTTTACAAAAATGTTGAACGCGGTCGAGATGTTCATTCCCAAATCTTCAAAAAGCTCCTCTGCCTGCTTTTTAACATCGCTATCCATTCTGATGCTTACATTTACCTGCGCCATAAAAGAACGCCTCCTGTATTGAAATCTCCATACAGTATAGGCGTTTTTTTGTGCATTGTAAATATTTTAATTCGCTATCGTGAAGGTATTTTCGTATTGTTTGACGGTCGCGCTGCCCGACGAAACCGTAATGCACACCAGCGAAATCGTGTGCGTGCCCGCGCTGTAATCCGCGTAGTTGATTGTGCAACTGCTTGTGTCGGATTTTTTCGCGCCGTCGATGTACCAAAAAGAATCGGCTACCGTTGAGGTTGTAAGCGTTACGGACGTATCTCCAAGCGATGATATTGACACAGATGCCGTGCTTGTCGTTGCAGAGCCGAGAGAGAAGCGCGCGTTCCAAATTGCTTTGAGATAACCACCTGCGCTGTAAACCGAGTTCCAGCTATCTGCGGTAATAGACGCTCCGTCCGAAAGCGAAACCGCTGTTGCGCTAGAGCCTAAGCCCCAGCCTATAAACTTATAACCAGTGCGGGTAAATGCGTTTGCGGTCAAAGTTTTCGGCAAGGAAGTATACGACAGGCTTTCAGAAGGCATCGAGCCAGAGCCGCCGTTTGCATTGTAGCTCAACGTTACGCTTTGCAATTTCCAGACGGCGTACAGCGTTTTTGCGCTGGTGATTGAAAACGATGTGCTGTTTGTGTATGTTGCTGTCGTTGCAGACGCGCTTTCGCTCCAGCCCAAGAAATCGTAGCCTTCGCGGGTTGGCGTGGTAGAAATGATGTTTGATACGCCGTAATACCACGTTTCCGAGCCGCCGCCAGAGCCGCCGTTTGCGTCAAGCGTGAGCGTAACGGGATTTGCCTTCCAATTCGCCGTAAAGGTACAATCATCGTTCGGGAAAATGGATTCTGTTAAAATGTCGCCTGCATAATAAGCATAGGGTGTTAAATTGCACGTCCAATACGAAAAGGAATGTCCCGTCGGAGCAGTAAAACTGCACGCGGGCACAGCGGTTTCGCCGACTTTTGCGCTTATCTCGGACATTGAACCCGAGCCGCCGTTTGCATCGAACGAAATGCGGATAGTCGTTTTCCACCAAATGGCGTATAAATCCACGAAGCCGTCTTTTGCCTGCGTTAGATTCTTCACACTATCGCCGTCGCGGTAGAAAACGGCGGTGTCGCTCGCGCTTTTTCCCCAGCCTTTGAACTCGTAGCCGTTTCGGGTGAATTGGTTTGTATTGAGATTATATGAGGTGTCGTAACTCATTTCTTGATTTTCCATTGAACCAGAGCCACCGTTTGCGTTGAAGCGCACATAATAGGTTATCGGAGTCCACCCCGCCGCATAAAAATACAGATTTGCAGGACTTACGGTAAATGAGCTGACAGTAAAAGTTTCATTATCATTAAAAGAACCTGAGTAATTCAAAAGCCCTGCTGTCGAATAATCTGAATTGTTTGTATCGGGATTTTTCCAAAAATTCCAGCCGTCAGGATAATATCCTGCTTTCAGCGTATTCACACTTGAAGAATTTTGAAAATCAGGCAGCGAAGAAAGCACCGCGCCAATTTCGTATTCTTTTGTGATGCTTGCAGAACTTTCGTCTTTGTAAGCAAAAAAAGTATAGTGGGAAGAAAGGTCTTCCACGACGTTTTCCTCAAAACTAAAATCGCAGGAAACAAAAAGCAGAGAAGCAATGGCAAAAATCAAAGTTTTCATTTTCTCCTCCTATCCTAAAACCGAATCCCCAAACTTACATACGGTCTCAAAAATCCAGCATGAGCCTTTAATCCCATAATCGTATGTGTGTAGTCGATTCCAACTTCTGCCACAAAAAACTTCATCGGAATCGCAAAAATCGATGCACCGAGTTGCACAGTTGGCAAAATATAATTTTCGCTAGAATCTTCACGCTGATAATCTCCAACTTGCGCATATTCAACTTTCTTTTTTATCACATTTGCGCCAAATCCGCCTTTCAGCGCAAAAAAAGTCTTTTTTGTCAAAAAATTCCGCTGGTACACAAGACTTGCTTGAATAAAAGTACTTTCTAAATCGCATTTATAAAACATTTCGTGTTTTCTTGCCTCCGTGGAAAAATACGAAATTTCTCCGCCCCAACGCGTTTTTTCGTTTTTTATCGGAAAATAGGAAACGCGGATTTCCGGTCCCCACTCAATATGGTCAAAAATATGATTTGCGGGGTCTTCCATCGTGTTCAAAACGCTTGCAATAAAATCCCAACCAACCATCACATTGATGTCCTTGCACACATAGGGCGGGCGCGGCGGTTTTGGTGGCTTTTCTTTTTTGGGCTTCGGCTCTTTTTTGCGCTCTGATTTCGGCGTTTTCGGAGGAATGTTTTCCTCAATCGCAGTCGGCGTTGTATCTGGCTCTTTTTTCGGCTCTTCCGTTTCGGCAATCTCTGGCGCACTCTCATCGTCCAAAACTTCAGGCTCTGCGATTTCTTCCAACGGCTCTGAAACCACGTCAACCGCCTCTTCTTCGCTGATTTCCTCCGTTACGGGTTCTATCTCGCCGGCGATTTCTGGCGCAGGCACTTCCACAATCACAGGCTTTTTTTGGATTTCAATAACGTCCGATTCGCTCGAAAGACCGCTCGGGTTTGTTACGCGAATCCGCCATTTTCCTTCGGGGACATCGGAGAATTCCACTTTGGACGCACTGCCGATTTCGGAGGACGACGCGGTATTTTTGTTTTTTTCCACGATTTTGCCGGGAATTGATTCGGCAACTAATTCCACCACGGAATCATCGTTAATGCCCTCAATGTCCACGTCCAGCCGCAATTTTCCCTCGTCGTCCGCCATCAATGGTTCGGTTGCATTCGTTGCGATTTCGGGCAAACTCGCCTTGAGGATTTCAAAAGCAGTCCAGTCGCTCACCGCCGCTTCACGCCCCAAAAAATCGTAGGCAAACACGCGGTATCTGTATTTTCCCGGCTTCAACTGCAATTCCAAAAAAGTCTTTTCGGTCGGATAAAACGTCGCTTTTGCGCTTCCCTCGGCTTTTAATTCAACGCGATATTCATAGGCATTTTTGTCCGCCTTCCATTCAAGCCGCTGCGAAAATCGCTTTTCGTCCGACACTGCACTTTGAACAAAAAACACGAACAGCAAAGCGAAACCGAAGATTTTCTGCCATTCTGCACCCTTATTCGCCATACAATCTCCCCGGCTCAACAGCCTCCACCGCGCTTGGAGCGTCAAATTTTATGCTGAACGAAGATTCCGAAACAGGACTTCGCTGCTCCTCAAATCCATCGCGGGCAAAGCAATACGCACGAACACGCCACACAAAAGTGCCCACGTCCAACAGCGTTAAATCCGAAAGCCGCACTTGCGTTTCGCGCATTTTGGTCTTTGAAAGCACGATTTCTTCGCCCGACGGCGTTTTTTTCACCAACGAAAAATCATACTCGGTCGCATTTTTTACGGATTGCCAGCGAAATACAATCGTTCTATGCTCTCGAAGATATTCCGGTCCCATTACCAACGCGCCCGCAGGCTCGGTCAATCGGGGATTTTCGAGCGGGGGAACCTCCGTTACGCTAAAAGAAAATTCGGGGGAATCAAGCGAAAGCCCTGCCGCCGTGCTTGCCTGCACTTTCCAGCGATAATTTCCCGCCGAAAGCCTGCGGAGCGAAACGCCGTGCCCCGTGCCAGTGCGAGAATCCACCTGCAAAAACGAGCCGTTTGGCTGCTCTTTTTGCAAAATAAATGTGTATTGCCCAGCTTTATCTTTTCCGATTTGCCACGAAAAATACGTCGGCTGTCTCAGCGCGGTCAGCCCCGCAATTTCCGCCTTGTCAGCAGGAGATTCCAGCACGATATTTTCAGGACCGCGCACCGAAAATCCGCAGAGCGCATACGAGCCTTGACGCGCCGCCGAAATCTCCGAGCCGTCCGCCTGCGCTTGCACCCGCACGGTGTATTTTCCCGGCACAAGTTGGAATTGCGCCGCCGTTGCGTTCACCGAAAGCCGCTGCGACACCATTTTGTCATCTTCGTCAAAAATTTTGACGTTGTACGAATCCGCCCCGTCCACCGCCGTCCACGAAACCCCGACGTACTGAGAACTTCCCACAACCAATTCTTGCCCCAGCCGCGGCATCGTGATTTCAGGCACAGCAAGTTCCTTGAGCACAGAAAACCGCCGCTCCTGCGTCAATTCCACGATTTCACCCGATTCAGATTTCGAGCCGATTCTCCACCAATACGTTCCCTGCGGAAGCGAAATGCCGCCGACAAAAGCCGAGTTCTGTTCTTTTTCCACCAGAATAGAAGAAAAATCAGGCGTTGACGAAATCTGAAAAACGCTCGGCACATTTTTATACTCGTCAGCGATTTTCCACAAAAACTGCGTCGATGCCAAAAATGCGCTTTCTGCGCTGAATGATTCAGGCGGATACAGCAAGCGATTATGCTCGGGCACAGAGCGCACAACGCGAAAACTCCGCACAGAAGATTCTGAAAGTTCATCTTCCGCCGTTGCAGAACGCACGATTTTCCAATAATACGTTCCGTCTGCAAATTTTTCTGCGTCAAAATTCCGCGAAAATCTCATTCCCGACACATTTTCCGAAAACACCACGTCGTCAAAAAACTCGTCGCGGGCAATCAAAATGCTGTGATTCGCTTCGGGCAAATCGCTTTTCCACGAAAAAGCAACCGCAGGAGAATCGCCGTCTTTTCGCGAAATCACCGTATTCGGAGACGGAACCAACAGTTCAGGCGGCGAATGTTGTTCGGCGTGCACTACCGTAAACGAACCGATTTCACTTGCGCCCGCATAACCGATGCCGTTGAACGAATAATACGGCGTAACCTGCCAATACCAAGTGCCGCTCTGGAGCGTGTCGAGCGTCAAAAATGCGTCCTGAACCTCGCGCACCGCAACCACGTTGTTCATATCGCGCGTGGACGACACCACAAGGCGATAATGCGAGGCATTTTCGTTGCCGCTCCAGCGAAATTTCACGCGCGGAAGCTCGGTAAAATATCGGAACGACGCACCGCTAACAGGCGACACTATGTGCATTTGCGTATTGTCGTCAATCACAATTTTGCCAGAAACGGGCGAATCAATCGTATACATCGTAAAAACGCGCCAATACAGCGTACCGCTCGGTGCTTCCAGCGTAAAATTGGAATCGTATTGAACAACATCGTCGGTTTCAAGTTTGGAAAAATTTTTCACACGCGACGTTTGTATGATAACCGGCGTTTCATATTCGTTTTTCCATTCAAATTCCACATTGGTAAAGTCGTTGCTGTCGGTGTTCAAAAGCCGCAATTCCTTTTGAGGGCTGATAACCGTGAGCGGATTTTTGAGAATTCTGCCCGATTTCGACACATTCACCGACTCACCCACCGCAAGCGCCATTTCGTCGCCTGCTTCGGTGGTAATCTGCGCTGTGCCGCTCTTGATTTCCACGTTTTTGCTGTTCTGCTCTGCGCTCGTCTCCGCCGACAAACTGCTTCCCGCATCAATCTGAATCACCGAACCATCATCAAACGCAACGTGCGCTTCCGTCTCAGATTCCGAAGAATCCACCATAATGCCGCCATCGTTCACGCGTATCTGCAAGCCGCCACTTTGCGTCCACGACACCTGAATCATCGTATTTTCGTACAGATTCAGCACGGTATTATCCTTGAAACGCAACACCGAATGAGCAAGGTCGGACGTGCGAATCGTGTCGTTGTTGTATAACTCGGCATTTTGCGACACGCGCTCCCACACCACGCGGTCGTCAAACTTGCGCTGAATCAATCGTTCGCTGCTGGAAATCACGCCGATTGCCTGCTTGTCGGAACGCACCGTAAACGAATACAAATCGCGGTAAAACAAATACGCAAAAAACAGCGTCCCTGAAAGACAGAAAAAAATAATGAATATATCAAACAGACGCCATTTGGATTTTATTTTCTTCTTCATTCAAATTCACCTGCCCAAAATTCGGCTCTGCAATGCCCAGCAGCTCGCGCATTTCTTTGAGATTGCGCGGACCAAAAGGACCGACCACTTTTTCGCAATCCGCATCAACTTCAAAATCGGGGTCGCCCGCCTTAAAGAACGATTCAATATCAAAGCGCGGCATATTGACCACGCCGTAAAAATGCTGTGTTCCCTTGCCTTTCACCTCAAAACCGACAGGGATTTTTTCCACCGTGATTTCGTATTTTCGGTTTTCAGGGCGAATGGAAAAATCGTTTTCAATGCAACGAATATAATCGTATTTGAGCAAATTATAAGTGTCTTCCGTTATCAAAATATCCGTACCGCACGGTTTGTTGCTCGCCTCCGTTCTGCTAGCAAAATTGACCGCATCGCCAATGCTCGTAAATTCCATCTTCTCGAAACTGCCCATAAAGCCCACCGTCGCGCGCCCGCTGTTCAGCCCCGCACCGATTCTGATATGCGGTTTGTATTGCGCCAACGGCTCATCTTTGTGCGCCTCGGTAAACGCCGCCGCATCTTTGTTGTATTTGGCAAGCGAATAGCGCATCGCAATACAGCACGTTATCGCCGAAAGCGCGTCCGCCTTAACGTATTGAGAATGCGCCTCCTGCCTTAAAGCGCGCGTTACCGACATCTCGCCCTTATTTTCCCACGACAAATCATCATTGCGAAGAACGCCCCAGCACGCCATAATCGCATCGCCTTCAAATTTATCCACAACGCCGCCCGTCAGCGAAATGCACTGCACCATTCGGCTCATATAATCGTTCAAAAAACCGATGATTTCCGCCGCCGATTTTTCGCCAAAACGGTTTTTAAAACCATCAGAAATCGCCGTAAACCCGCGAATATCGCTGAAAAAAATCGTGATGTCTTTTAAATGCGGCTCAAAATCGATTTCGCGCGTAATAACCGCTTTGGTAACGCCCTTGTTCGTCAATTTTGAAACCGTATTCAAAATATCGAGCTCGTTTCGCGTACTTTTTTCAAGAACTCCGATTTCGTCCCTGCCCTTGTAATTCAGCTGGGAAAACAAATCCGTGTTGAAATTGCCCTTGTTTATCTCGTTTGCCACCGCCGTGAGCCTTTTGAGCGGACGCGCTAAAGACTGCGCAAAAAAATACACAATCATAATCGCCGCAGACAAAATCGCAAGCGTAATATACACATTCCGCCTCGTCGTTGCGCGAACGCCTTCCAGCATGATTTTCATTTTCACCGTCGTAATAACCGCGCCGCTTCCGTTCGACAATTTCCGAAACGCCCCGATATACTCTTCGCCGTCGTCTGCGCGGAACAAAATCTGGCTATTGCTCACCGCACTTTCCCGCATTGCCTTCACAATCGGATTTTCCCGCTCGCTTGCGCCCTCCAAAATCACATCGACATCACTATGAACCAAAAGTTCCCCCGCTTCGTTCACCAAAAACGACTGATTCACACTGCCCGCCGAAAAACTCGCAAGCATTTTTTCCGCAGAATACAGCACACCCACCGCATCGTCTTCGTGCAAATAAAACAGCGACAAAACAGGAATCCCAAAAAACGGAGAGGCATTTTTGAGCACAATATCGCCGTCCTGCGCCTGAAAAAGCTCATCTGCTGCCGCGGCAAAATATTCCTCCGCTGTCGATTTCTCCTTTTCGTGCAGAGCAAAAAATGCATCATTTACAAAAATCTGATTGTCTTTTTTGGAAAACACCGCCGCAATTTCTCCATTGCGCGAAAAAAACATCGACTCAAGTGCCCTGATTTCCGTTTCGTTGTCGCCCGCTGTCTTTAATAAATCAAACAGCATTCCCACCGCAGAAACCGCGCTCGTCAAACGATTTTCGGTGTCGGTGAGCGTGCGGGCATTCGTCGAAAGATTGTTTTCCTCCGAAGAAGCCTGAATATCCTCCGTGGTAAAATACGAAACCGTCGCCGTCACGCCCGCAAGCGCAAACAACAACAACACCGACACAATGCCGATGAGCTTTGCCCCGATTGGATTTTTCACCCGATTTGCCCGCGCTTGCTTTTTTTCGGCTCTCTCTTCTTCTTTGATTCTCTGCTTTATTGCCCGCTTTTCCGCTTCCACCGCGGCTTTATCGGCTTCAAGTTGCTTTCGGATTTCCTTGCTCGAAAGGTTCTCGGCTTTATCTTCGTCGTTCTCCAAAGACTCAAATGTATCAAGCCCAAAAAACTCCTCGAACGAAACCTCTTTTGTTTCCTCCAAAACGGGCAATTCTTCCGCAGTTTCTGCGCTATCTTCCGAAATCTTTTCTTGCGCTTCTGCCGTGTCTTCCGCAGATTTTTCCGCAGTTTCCGAAGCATTTTCCGCAACGAAATCACGCGGTTCACCGTTATTTGCCGCATTAGCTTTCTCTACTTGCAAAGCCGCCGACAAAAGCCCGTGAGATTCTTCCTGAGTTGCAGGATTGGGCAACTTTTCAAACTCGCCGTACTGTTCTATATTTTTATTTTTTTGATTGTTAATAATCATCCTCCTCAACAGAGAATATTGTTTCTTGGCTTTATTATACTCCATTTTTTTTTTTTGTCAGTATTTTGGAAGACAAAGGCGGACAAAATCAGACAAAAAAATGAAGTATAATTGAAAATTGTTTATGATTATGATAGGCTTTTTTGCAGTTGCGAAGGTGCGACGAAAAACGCAAAGGAGAACGCGATGAAAATTTCAGAGATTTTACAAAGCAAAAACGTTACGGTATCGCTTGAAGTGTTTCCGCCCAAAAAACAGGACGCTTTCGACGGCGTAGTGCAGACCGCGCGGGAACTCACCAGCCTCAATCCCGATTTTATGAGCATAACCTACGGCGCAAATGGGTCTACTAGAGTCAACACCGCGGAGATTTCTGCGGAAATCGAAAAATGCGGTGTTTCGGCTCTTTCGCATTTAACGTGCATTGGAGCGGCGGCAGACGGCATTGAAAATGCAATCGAGCGGCTCAAAAGCTTCGGCATTGAAAACGTGCTTGCTCTGCGCGGCGACATTCCCGAAGGAATGAGCAAAGAAGAAGCAACAGGCGCATATCCACACGCTTCCGACATCGTGCCTTTGCTCAAAGACGCGGGCTATACCATCGCTTATGACGCCGAACAAATGCTCCTGATCACTCCGCCGATCCCTGTCGATGTCAATGGCAAGCGGCGCGATTTCAATGCAACCGACAATTTCCCTGCCAACGATCTCCGAAGCCGCGTCGTCGCCTTGCTCAAAGACGCCGCATTGCCATTCGCCGAATCCTACGTAAAGCAATTCCTTGCAATCGTCGATTTCGCCCGTGTTAAAGCGTTTGGGATCGAGCTAGACAACACCGCCAGATCGGAAGAGCGTCGTGTAGGGAAAGAGTGTAG
>CALBGU010000189.1 GCA_937893155.1 uncultured Treponema sp.
GCCGCTTGAAGCGAAGCGGTCGGCGGTCATCATTGGGGTGTACACGCCTTCAACGCTCCAGTTTGTGCCCGGCACGTTATACTTTACGCGGAGCATCGGCTCTGCAATGCGGCGGTCGATGTAATCGGGGAAGATAAAATCCGTGTAGTCGTTCGCGTTGAAATTGTCAATAACATGGAGTTTATCGCCTTTGCCCCACACCACTTTCATTTTTCCGCCTTCAATCACCCAGTTGCCGAGGAACAATCTAGCCGTGGCTTCATCAAGAATATCCTCTTTGTAGTCGCCGAGCGAATTGCTGTCAAACTTGAGTTTGAATTCCATCTCGCTATTCTGCGCCGTGTAGCCCAGCGACAAGTTTGCATACGGGCTTGCGTCCGTAGCAGAATCAAACACTTCCGCCTGACTTTTTGTCTCGTAGCCAGACGTAAACGCACCGTCGGAGTATGTACCGATATATCCGCGCATATCCACGCCTGTTTCCGCATTGAAGAAATACGTCGGCGCGCTATCCTCGCTGCCGAAGTCGTCAAAACCGCCGAAATCGTCTGTTGCGCCCCAGTCATCGCCTGACGCATAATAATCGTCGCTTTCTGCAGACTCCTCAGGAATCTCGCTTTCCGCTTCTGTAATATCCGCCTCCTGCGCAAAAAGGGCGGGCGTTGTCATCATAAGAGCAGCTGCTCCCAGCGCAAGTTTGTTAATTTTCTTCATGTGTTTCTCCTAAAAACAAGATGTAGAAAGATTGTACCTTTATTCTAGTTCACTGAAAAGCCTTTTTCACGTTTTTCGCGTTTTTTTTCCTTTTTTTGCTCTTTTTCCGCCGTTGCTGTACTTAATACAGCAATCTATTTTCCGCACTGCCTGTTGAAACAAGGGGCTTAAGCCCCTTGCTGCCTCCGTTTTTCCTTGCATATAAAATGAGATTCCAAAACCAGTTCGGAATGACGTTATATTTTTTAATTGAACGTCAATTCTTAAAAGCGCATTGAAAAAAAATGTTTTTAAACGCCAAATCCATTTCGCACAGGCTTCAAAAATGTTTTTGAAGGTCAATTCTTAAAGGCGCATTGAAAAAAAATGTTTTTAAACGCCAAATCCATTTCGCGCAGGCAAAATAAATATTTACGAAGGCTGATTCTTAAAAGCGTATTGAAAAAAATGTTTTTGAAGGTCAAAACCGTTTCGCGCGCTGTTTTGTCATTGCCGTACTCGATACTGCAATTTTTTTCCGCTGTCTGTTACAACAAGGGGCTTAAGCCCCTTGCTGCCTCCGCCGTGTCTAAAAAAAATTATTCACGTCAAGCCCTGCAATGACACACATTTTTTTTACACCACCCAAAAAACCGTTTCGCGCGCCATTCGAGTGATTGCGCGAAGGACAAAAACGAAAAAAGGCTTTGACAAAGAAGTGTGTCGATATATAATTAAAAACAGAGTTTAGAATAAAAAACGAGAGACACAATAGACCTGTTCGGAAACTAAAAATTTTTGCTGTAGCAAGGGGCTTAAGCCCCTTGTTAAAACTATATTATCGAATAGGTCTAATGGTCGCAAAAAAAAGATTCCGAATCACGTTTGGAATGTCTGAAATACAAAAGGAAGTGTTATGATTAAAGGTAATAAAATGAGAAATAGAACGCTAAAAGAAAAAACAGTGCTGTTTTCGCTTTCATTTTTTGCGGCGGTGGTGCTCATTGCGGCATTTATGACGGTTATCGGCACGCGGCGCGTGTTTGATATGCAAACTGCCGAGAAACTCGAACAGCTCGCAGGCAAAAAAACGCTGGAGTTTGAGGGCGGCTTACAGAGTCAGATTGCGCTGGTGCTGCAAATGACAAAATCGCCCGCGTTCCGTCGGTATATGGAGCACCCGAGCGATGCCGCGGCGGCAGAATACGCACAAGAGGAAGTTGCGGCGTATCAGGATTCGTTTTTGGCTCATTCATCTTTTTGGGTGTCGGACGCGGATTTGCAGTTTTATTCCAACGGTGAGCGCGTGTACACGCTCGACCCGAACGACAGCGCGCAATATTGGTACAAAATGACGCTCAACGGCGAGGACGATTACAATTTTAATATCAATTATAATCCCGATTTGCAGAACACGAATTTATGGATTAACGCAGTCGTTCGCGCTGAAAACGGCAAAGCAATCGGTGTGGCGGGCACAGGGATTCCGCTCGACGGCTTTTTTGATACCGTGTATGCCGATTTGGACAGCCGCATAACGATGTTTATGTATAACGACGCGCTTGAAATTACGGGCACGACGGACAAATCGCTTTTGGAAGCAAAAGTGAATGTGGCAGAAAAACTCCCCGAGCTTTCACAGCACGCTATTGCAGGCGCGCTCAGAGAAAGCGTGATTTCCACTCGGCGCGGCGTGTATGTAACGGGCGAAATTGCTACGGTGGGCTGGCACATTGTGCTGTTTATGCCGTTTACGTTTGCAGATATCTTGTCGTCGTCTCTGCTGTCTTCGGCAGCGATTTTGATTATCGTGGCTTTATTGATAATCCTTGTGTTCGCGCTGTTTGTGCTGAGCATTTTGAAGTCGATGAAAAAAGTGATTTCCGACACAAAAGAAAGTGCGACCGAGCAGGCATTTTTTATGAAAGGCGTAAAAAACACGGTCGCCGAGAACGTCGGTTCAATCGACCGCTTGGGAGAACTGATGCAGCGGCAAAACGCCACGATTAGCCAATCGCAAGAACACATTTCCGGGCTTTCGGCAATGATTTCTTCGGTGGACGGCATTCGCCGCGATTCAATCCAAAATACGCACGAGCTGGAAAACAGTTCGGCTGAGGGCGAAAAAATGCTTGCCGTGCTGGAAGAGAAAATCGCGGGCTTTGAAAAATGCACGCAGCACCTCGTGCAAACCAATAATCTCATTTCGGGCATTACGGGAAAAACAAACCTGCTGGCAATCAACGCGGGTATTGAAGCAAGCCACGCGGGCGAAAACGGCAAGAGTTTTGCGGTGGTTGCAAAGGAAATCCGCGAACTCGCCGAGCGCAGCCGAAGCCAAGAGCAAGGCGTCGCCGATTCGATTGACGAAATGCTTGTGATGATGAAAGAAATGACGCAAAGCAGCGTGGCGGTCAAGCAGAGTTTTGCAAAAATCGTGGAAAATTCAAAGCGCGTTATGAAAAATTTTGAGGAAATGTCTCACGCGATTGAAGAGCAAAACGTGATGGAGCAAACGGTGGACGCGAATCTGCGCGAATTGATGGAAGATGTGCGGCAAACAGGAGAATCATTCTCAAAAATGCGCGGTGAAAACGAAACGCTTTCGGAAAACATCGAAAGCGCATCAACAAAGGCTGAAGGGCTTTTGGAGGCTGCAAACAAAGTTTTGCAGTCAACGGGAATCTAAAAATTCTGCCTAAAGAGTTGTTAGAATGAGCTTTTTTGTGTTAGAATTGAAGAATAACGGTCATTTTCCGATATTTAAAACTGAACACAGCAAAAATCAGAGGTCATAAATGAAATCGATTGGTATAAAATTAGCTGACGGTTCTTTTTATCCCGTCATGGAAGACGGAAAAAGCGGAAGTAAAACGCTCCAACTCACTACCGTCAAGGACAATCAAACGACAGTCAAAGTAGATTTGTACCAGTCAGAGACGGGGTCTATGGCAGACGCGGAATATTTGGATACGCTACAAATTGAGGATTTGAATCCACACCCGAACGGCGAGCCAGATTTTAATCTTTCGCTTTCGCTCGACGACGACAACAATTTGAGCGCGCAGGTGAACGACCCCGAAACAAATCGAAGCGCGTCAAAAGATGTGCCGTTTATTAAACGCAGTGCAGACGAGCGCGCGGCGGCGTCTCCGATTGCGCAGGCGGACGACATTACCGACATCGATTTAAATGATTTTGATGAAGTTACCAATACTGATGATTTTGAGCCGACCAAAGTTGAAGATACCCCGCTAGAAAGCGCCCCTGCCGAAACGGAAAGCACCGATGATTTTTCGGATTTAGGCGACCTTGATTTGTCGGGCATTGACGAAGTAAAAGCCGAGGACGAGGGCGCGCCAACCGAAAACGCAAGTGAATCCGATGTTCCCGAAATGGACGATTTTGATTTGTCGGGCATTACGGACGACGCGGAAGAAAAGCCCGCCGAGGAAGAAAATGCACCCGCCGAAACCGAAAGCGCTGATGATTTTTCGGATTTAGGCGACCTTGATTTGCCAGACATTGACGAAGAAAAATCCGAGGGCGAGGACGCACCAGACGCGATTGAAACAGAAGATGTAGATTTGGCGGATTTCGGTATGGAAGATACTGCCGAGGAAGAACCGATTGTGGAAAAAGCACCTGTGCGCGATGCAACCGACGCTGATTCTGACATTCCAGCGGCTGAAGACGAGCCAAGCGAAGAAGATGACGGTATTTCTTTGGACATCACCACGTCGATTCCTGTAGATGAAGAGGGGGATTTTGATATTCCAGAGCAAAAATCTACCGCAAACGATTTTGATTTGCCCGATATGGAAGAGCCGAATTTTGAGGGGAGCACAGAATCTGCGACAGACGATTTGTCGCTTGATTTGCCTGATGATATGGGCGATTTTGGTGCTGAAACTTCCGCGTCAGACGATAGCAGCGCAGAAAAAAATTCTGATTTTGATACCGATTCGATGGATTTGGACAGCACATTTGGTGCAGACGAAACCGATTCAACACCCGCAGATTTTGCTTTAAACGAAACAGCCTCTCCGTCTGATTTTGATATGCCAGAAAAATCTATTGATATGGGAAGCGAAGAAAATTCTGCCGACACGAGTTTTGATATGGACAGCGGCAGTTTCGCTTCATCTGATTCTGGCTCGTTTGACCTTCCAGACCTCGACACAGGCTCTGAAAACGGCACGGTGGTAAGCGACAGCGGGCTTGATTTGTCGGATTTGGATAATGACCCCGCGTTTAGCACATCTGATTTTGATGTTCCCGATTTTGATTCGCCGAAAAATGCAAGTTCAGCGTTCAATTTTGATGATGATTTTAACGACCCAGCTTTTGCGCTACCGGGCACGAGCAATTACGACAGTTCTTCAAGTTCGTCATCGGGTGTTTCTTACGGCGAGGAAAAACGGCGAGGCGGTGTTTCTGTGGCGGCGGTTATTTGCGTTATTTGCGCAATTATCTGCCTTCTTGCAACAGCACTCGCATTGTTTGTTTTGCCGTCAAAAGTGAATGTGCAGAGTCTTCTTCATCTCAATCAAGACACGGCGGCGGTTGTTCCAGCGGAAAACACTGAAAATGCGCAGGAAACGCTTCCGACGGTGGCTCCAAAAGCGCAAGAAAACGCGATTGTGGTTTCACCGATTGCCGAAGTGGTGCCAGAAAAGCCCGCTCTGTTGAGCGAAATCACGGAAGATGTGGGAGAAGACGGCGAAAAGAAAAATGTGGAAGGAATTCGCTATATCGTTCATTGGGGCGATACGCTTTGGGATATTTCAAACACCTATTATCGTAATCCGTGGCTTTATCCGCGAATTGCAAAATACAACAATATCACCGACCCTGATTTCATCGTTTCTGGAACTGCGATTATCATTCCAAAATAAGGCGTTGCTGTGGTTGCTGTGAGCCGTTTTTTTGTTGCGCTATCCATTCTTTCGTGCGTATTTTTGGGCTGTAATCGCGTCATTGCGGAAGAGGAAGCGCAAGATGATTCGTATTTTTTTCGCGCGATAAAGGCTCAAAAAAGCGGCTGTCAAAAAGAGGCAGAGGAGCTTTTTAAAAAAGGTTCGGAACTTTCAACAACGGCAATTATAATGCGGCGCAGTTTTGAACATCTGCTAGAGATTGCGGCAAGCGAAGAAAAAGAAGAAATCATAACCGCATTTTTGAAAAAATACGACGATGATAATGCAAAATTCACGGCGGCAAAAATCTGGGCAGAGCGCAATGATTTTGCAAAAATCGTCGAAATCGCAGAACAGAGTGCGCTGGAAGAAATCCCTAATGAGTTTATGCGCCTGTATTTTTCGTCGTTTTTTCATTTGCCGAGCGACGAATTTTCTTCTGAAATCCACCAAAAAATTCGCCACTGGTTTTCGTGCCGTCCTTATTCTTCAGAACACCAAATTTTTTATCAAGAATATAAATCCTTTTTCAAATTGGTTCCCGATGAAAATCCGCAAAAATCCCAAATCGATGAAAATCTGGTGATAATGGATTTTCGCAACGAGATTTTTCGCTTGAGCTATGGCGGCGCGTTTTCGTATTTGGAACGCGGAAAGCTCAAACCGGAATTTTTTGGCGGCACTTTTTCGGACGAAATGCTTTCGGATATTGGAAAAGCGTGTTTATACGGGAGCAAAGACAGCTACAAAACGCTGTCCGTACTGCAAAAATATGTGCTTGAGGCGCAAACGGGGCACAGTTCTTATTTCAGGTATTTTTACACCGGGCGGATTTTTGAACGCGCCAAAAAGGGACGAACTGCCGCCGCTGATGAATACAAAAAGGCGTTTGACACTGCATTTTCGGAGAAAACCGCAGACAATGCACTTTGGTATTATTTGAATGCAACGCTTGCCGTCTCCGCACAGCGCGCGCTCATCGAGGCGGAAAAATACGCGAGTCAATGGCACGACGCACAGGAATTCGACGGATTTTTTGACACGCTGGCAATCCGATTTGTAGCGGGCAAAAAGTGGAAGGAAATCTATCGCGCGTATGAAAATCTCGGCGCGTTTATGTCGGACGAAGCGGCGGCGCAGTTTGCGTATTTAAGCGCGCGGCTGATTGACACGAAGCGGCTTACGCTTTCGGATATTCGCGATGTGTGGACAATTATTCATTCAGACGCAGAAAAAGTGCCGTGGGACATTTTAGAGGTGTCAAACAAGGCGTATCGACGGGCGCTCAAATCGGGGATACGCCCGTATTACAGCGTGTGTGCGGCGCGCTGGCTCGACGACGACGATATATTGTTTTCGGATATTTTTTACACGCATCAAAAAACAAAGGATTTTAAGCGAAATATCGATTATGAAACGCTGCTGTTAGATTATGTGAAATTTGATTTGATAGACGAAATGTATGCGGAATGGCTCGTTTTGCGCGACAACATCAGCCTTGAAATTACCGCAGAACTTTCACAAGCATACCAAAAAAGCGGCTCGGATTCTGATAATCGCTATGCAAAAGCGCTCCGAATGGTGTCTTATGCGGCAAACCGAGATTGGTCAGCACCGACGAAAAAGGCAATCGAACAACTCTTTCCGCGGAACTTTTTGGAACTGGTGAGCGAATCAGGAGCGCAATTTTCGGTGAGCGAACCGCTTTTGTTCGGCTTGATAAAAAGCGAAAGTTATTTTGACCCCACGGTTTCAAGCGCGGCGGGAGCTTCGGGTTTAACGCAGCTTATGGATTCCACCGCGGCGGACGTGGCGCGAAAACTCAAGATACAGCCGTATACACTCACCGACGCGCATACGAATATACAATTCGGCTCATACTACATTTCGGAATTGATTCGCAGGCTGAATGATTCTCAAATTCTCGCACTTTTTGCGTACAACGGCGGCATAACGCACGTTCGTAATTGGCTCAAAAGCGCAAAATTGGAATATGGGGACAATCTGCCGAATGATTTATTCTTAGAAGCATTGCCGTTTGCCGAAACTAGAGAATATGGGCGCAAAGTCGTGGGCGCTGCGGCGGTGTATGGCTATTTGTATTACGGGAAATCGACCGCAAGCGTAGTTGCTGACATTATGAACTAATTTTTGCAGAAAAAAAATCACAGAGGATACGTATGAAAAACAAACACATTTTTGTAGCATTGCTCTTTGCTTTTACCTTTTTTGGCTGTTCTCATAAAAATGCAGAAATAAAAGTGCCAAACAAAGAAAAACCCGTGCTGTTTTATAATCGGCAACCGGGCGACCCTGCAACCGGCAAATTGGATATGAAAAGCCTTAACTGGAACGCTGACACCTTTTTTGTGGGCGGCGATTCGGTGGGCGGAGGCGCAATGCAAGGCTCTCTTGTAGTGGATTATCTTTTGAGTGCAGACGCAGAAAAAATCGACAGGAACGGCGACGGCGTTATCGGCTACGTTCTTTGCATTGGAACAGACACACAGCTCGACGCAGATTATCGCACCGCAGGAGTCCGCAAGGCGCTTGGCACGTGGAACGGCTCTGCCCGCGTGCGCGATGTAAAAGACGGCTCGCTCAAAATCCACGACAAAGTGTATCAAGTGCAAGAACTCGACAGCAAAGTGATGAAAGAAAAAAACGGCACGGCGTGGAGTTCCGCGATGTCTGAAGAGGCGATGGCGTATTGGCTTTGGAAATTCGGCGACAAAATCGACCTTGTGATTTCAAACAATGATTCAATGGCACTTGCCTGCATTAAAACCAAGGGATTTCCGCGCGGCATTCCCGTTTTTGGCTACGACGCAAACGACGATGCTTTGAATGCGATTGAAAAAGGCGAAATGGTCGGCTCTATTTCGCAAAGCTACGATTACCAAGCCGCGATGATTATGCTGATGATGAGAAACCTTGTGGACGGCGTTCACGGCGATGATTGCGTGGCAACGGGCGTTTCCGTGCCAGACCGATACGGCAACAAAATTGCGGCTCCGATGAGCTACGACAGGTTTTCGCGCGCCGTTTTGGTTCGCAATTCCGCGGTTACCAAAAACAACCTTGCGCAATTCAGAAAAAAGTTCCGCCACGACGGCGGCATAAAGGCAATCGAAAAAAACGGCTCTGAAAAGAAAATCTTGATGACCGTGTACAACGAAAACTCGTTTTTTACAGCGCAGCAACTTGTTCCTGCAATGAAATATTATGCCGAGCAGCTCAATTTGAGCCTAACGATACTCAACGGGAACGGGCGCAATGATTCGGCAATTTTGCAGCAAATCGGCGATGTGTCAGAGTACGACGGCTTTTTGCTCAACTTGGTCAGCACAAATCAAGGCAGAGCGTATCTTGAGCGAATCCGCTAACAGCGCACCCGATTTTGTAGCACAAAGGAAGAAAAAATGAAAATCAGAGAACTTTCGGCAGAAGTAAAACTGTTTTCGTATTTTGCGATTCTTGCTGTGGTAGGCACAATGGCGCTCAGTTTGCCGTGTATGTATCGCAACGGCACACCGTATCCGATTCTCGACGTGCTTTTTACCACGGTGTCAGCGATGTGCGTTACCGGACTTTCCACATTCGGAGCAGACTGCTTTAATAGGGCAGGATTGACCGCGCTGATGATTATCATCGAAGCGGGCGGCTTGGGGCTCATCGTGTTTTTCTCGCTGTATCTCGTGCGCCCGGGCGTAAAAGTGTCGCACATCAACCGCAATTTTATGCGCGGATTTTTTTTGCCGAGCGTGGAAACGAATGCCAAAGTCATCATCATCGACATCTTGCGCTACACGTTTGCCATACAGCTCATCTGCGCGCTCTTGCTGATGCTTATCCTCCGTTTTCGCGGAGAAACGCACTGGATTTTCTACGGATTATTTTTGTCGGTGTCGGCGTTTTGCAATGCGGGATTTTCGCCGTATTCAGACAGTCTGGCATCTCTTTCGGCAAACGTGCCGTTTACGCTCGTTATCAGCGTGCTCGTTGTGTTCGGCGGATTGGGATTCACGGTTATGCAGGATTTTTGGCGATTCGTCAAAGCAAAAGCGCACGGAAAACGCTACCGATTGTCGTTTCATTCCAAAATCGTGCTTTCAATGACGATTGCGCTGCTCATCGTGCCGACGCTGTGCTTTTTGGCATTTGAATACCGCAGTCTATTTGCGCCAATGCCACTCATTCAAAAAATCAACAACGCCTTTTTTCAGAGCGTCACCGTGCGCACAGCAGGATTTGAAATGGTCAGCCAAGGAAAATTGTCTTCGGCTTCGGCGTTTTTCTCGTGCTTGCTGATGATAATCGGCGGAAATCCCGGCTCAATGGCGGGCGGCATCAAAACGACCACCTTCTATTTGATTTTGTGCAATGCTTTCCGCGACGACGGCGATGAGGGCGAT
>CALBGU010000190.1 GCA_937893155.1 uncultured Treponema sp.
TGCAGTCAGCAAGGAACTCCAGCCGCTTGCCACAGAAGTAGAGCCATGTCTGCTTCATGGCCTGGTTGCCCTGCATGGCCTTCTTCTTGAACCAGTCAATCATACTGTTCAGCTCCCTGATAATTTCATACATATGCAGTGTGGCATTCGGATCAAGTCCGGAAACAGGTTCGTCCAGCAAAAGAAGTTTTTTTGTGGCACATAATGCCCTGGCCAATAATACCCGCTGCTGCTGACCGATAGATAAATGGGAAAAAATTTTAGAAGAAAACTTATCGGCTTGCGTAAGAGCAAGGGCTTGATGGACAGCGGCCAAATTTTCCGCGGTGGCTTCCTTATGGGTGCTATCGTAACAAAGCCCCATCAGCACTACTTCTTCTACCGATAACGGAAAGCGCGTCTGCGATACCGGACTTTTCTGCGCCAGATAGCCCACCTTCTCCCACGCCTCAAAATGCGGCAGTGGCTGCCCGAAAAGTTTGATTTTCCCCCGGCCCTTTTCCAGAATAACCCGTGAGGGTTCTTCTTACTTGATTTGCACCTTGGCGCCGGCTTCCGTCAGCTCCGCCATGGCGGCTTCCTTATAGCTCAGGGCGGTGTCCTTCTGGAAGGTATCCGCTCCCAGGTCGGTAATGGCCTTCAGCTCCGCCATTCAAGTTTTGGAACTGCACAGATTGAACGTTAGGATACCCAATGCCAGGCATAGGAGCCGCCATTTGACCCATTCCCATATTCATCCCCCCCATCGGAACAGCCTGCATTCCCATTCCCATATTCATTCCACCCATCATCGGCTGAGCGGCAGCCTGAGGTTGTGCAAATCCGCCCATGCTTTGAGCAGGTTGCGCAGATGCACCGCCGTTAAGAGATTTTGCCATTCCTTCAGCAACACTTGAAGAAACAGCTTCCCACATAGTAAACTGCTCGCCCTCAACTGTCAATGGATATGAAAATAATGCAAATGTACCTTCAGGCATTCTCACAGCCGCTTTTGGCTGCTTGCTGATTTCTGGAGGAATTGTCTCAAGCCCTGCCAGTTTTCCACCAGCGCAAAGGTCAGAAATCTCTTTTCCGCTGTGTCCGCCAACGATTTCTTTAACCACCTCGAACACCATTGCTTCTTCCATAGAAGAATCCACGAGATTTCCGATTTTCTGGACAAATTCAGGCGCAAAAATAAAAAGATGGTCGCCCGTAAGAGCCGTTTTGTAGTCTGCCATAACAGCCACAACATCTTCCGGCACTTTTGCCAACAACTGGTCGCGTGTAACCGACTCCACGGTCGCAGCCCCAACAGTAAAAGCATCTTTGCCCGTCGTACCATTAAACGTTGCGACGAGTTTGTCTTTCATACTGTCCGCAAATTTTTGAAGCGTTGCAGTGTCAATGCTTGAAGAGCCGCCCGAAGAACCTCCTCCGCCACCAAGACCGCCTAATCCACCGTCTACGCTTGACAGAAGAGCATCTATTTCGTCCTGAGAAATTACTCCATCACTCATTTAAATCTCCTTATCACCCATTATATTGACTCATCGTCTTCATCTGCCAAATCTTCTATATCTTCATCTTCGGCTTGCTTTATCTTTCCGATAACTTGAACAGCCATTTTTTTGCCAACAACACCCGGCTGACAATAGAATTTCTTTTTGCTGCCCACGCTCAATGTCAGCGGGTCGCCCACTCGCACATTCGGCAAGCGCACAATGTCGCCCACCTGCAAGCCCAAAACATCGCGAATCGGCAAATTAGTTGACCCGATTTCAGCAACAATGTCCATATCAACATCAGACAATTTTTCTTTTAATGTGCCAAGATATTGCGTTGTTGAACTGCGTCTGACCGAAGAAAACCAAAATTGCGATGACAATTTAGAAATAATTGGCTCAATCGTGAGGTACGGAATACAGAAGTTCATCATTCCTTCCTCATCGCCGACTTTGGTTTCAAGCGTTACCAAAACAACCATTTCAGACGGCGGAACGATTTGTGCAAACTGCGGGTTCGTTTCAATCTGTCCCAATCGAGGACGCAAATCAATAACTTGAGTCCACGCCTCGCGCATATTCGCAAGAATACGCACGATAATGCCGTCCATAACAGATGTTTCAATATCAGTAAGCTCGCGGATAACCTTCGGTCCCTGCCCGTTTCCGCCGAAAAGACGGTCAATAATGCTGAACGTAATTGACGGGTCAATTTCCAAAACAGCATTACCCTTGAGCGGGTCCATATTAACAACAGCAAGCGTTGTCGGAGTTGGAATGGAGCGAATAAACTCCTCGTATGTCAACTGGTCAACAGATGCAACGTGAACGTGAACCAAAGAGCGCAACTGCGCAGAAAGGCTCGTCGTGGTTAAACGCGCAAACGTTTCGTGCATAATAGAAACAGTGCGAATCTGTTCTTTTGAAAATTTATCAGGACGCTTAAAATCATAAATCTTGATTTTACGCGTATCGCTCACAGGCTTGAACGAGGCGTTGGTATCCTGATCTCCTGAATTTATAGCTTGGAGCAGCTGGTCAATCTCATCCTGTGAAAGAACCTCGGTCATGCCAAACCTTCCTCGTTTTTTATTGTTCGACTACATCCAATGTTGTAAACTGAACATTACGGATTTTACTGTCACTGAGAATATCATCATTTATGCGGTCGCGAATCTGCTGGCGAAGAATATCCTCATTCTGAGGCTTCAACTCTTCCTTTGTTCGCTCCGAAAAATACTGACGCAAGAACGCCTTAATCTCAATCAAACGCTGACTGATTTCAGTAGAAGCCTGTTTGTCATCTTTTTTGTAGCCAAGAGAAACCTGAACCACTACGCTCGCAGGATTATTGTCGCTTGTTTTTGTGCGAACTTGGTCAAGACTTGAGTACCAATCAAGAACTTCCTTCTTTCTTGTGTATTCCTGACTTGTCGGAATTCCCTGAGCCTGAGGCTTATTGTTCCCCATAATATTGACCGTCACCACAACCACGGTAACAATCAAAATGATTGCACCCAAGCCAATAGCAATCCACTTGAGCAATCCCGGCAAAAGAGCCGCAATGCCGCCCGCTTTCTTCGGTGCGCCACCGTCTCCGCCAACATCGTCTTCTGTAATTCCTGCATCTTCTTTATCAGCCATATCTTTCCTCCATATCGGTATTCATCAATTTTATTTAAATGCCATTAAAAATGACCTTCGTCCAAAATAATTAAATCCACACGTCTGTTATATGCTTTACCTTCTTCGGTCTCGTTTGAAAATTTTGGTTCAGTATCTGCATAACCTGCAATCGAAAACTGATTTTCATCAACACCGAAATCCGACAGATAATGTAAGACATTTGCAGAACGGGTGGCAGAAAGTTCCCAGTTACTCGCAAACTTGGAATCAAAAGAAACAGGCGTATCGTCTGTATGTCCCTCGATTCTGAATTTTCGCCCCATAACCTCTTCTGATTTCAAAAACTGCGACAATCGCAAAAGCGTTTCGCGCGTTTCTTCAATATTGAGTTCAGCACTGCCACGCTCAAAAAAACTGTCAGAAGCAAGCGTTATAACAAGACCGCGTTCATCGCTTGTTATCGTAATTTTATTGCTTTTTACATCGGGAGCAAAAAGACTAACCGCTTTCTTCTTGGCAAGTCCCATGCTCTTTCCTTTTTCAATAGAAGGCAAAGAACTTATCGTATTTCCCAAATCAGCAAGACTTCCTGCCGAAAGCGAAATACCGCCGCCCGGATTATCATTTGAAAGAGATGCCTGCAAAGCCGCCATTTGCGCAGAATCCGTTTCCGACGGGTCGTACAACATAACGAAGAAGCAAAGCATCAATGTAATCATATCGCCATAAGTACCTTGCCACGCGGTTGACGGTTTCTCAGGTTCTTTTGATTTCTTACCCATTTTCCTATTCCTATAAAACCGCTATTAGTCCTTAAGAACGTCACCTTCAACAACCTTGCGCGTTTTCGGGTCAAGGTAAGCCAAAAGTTTCAACGCAAGAATACGAGGGTTATCGCCTGCCTGAATAGAAAGCACACCCTCAATAGACATTTCCATAACAGACATCTCTTTGGCATTCTGATTTGACAATTTATTTGCGAAAGGAGCAACGAGCCAGTTTGCCAGCATAGAACCGTACAAGGTAGTAATCAAAGCAACAGCCATGTTTGGACCCAAGGAGCTTTTATCTTCCAAGTTGTTCAACATACCAATCAAACCGATAACTGTACCCAACATACCAAAGCCAGGACCATAACCAGCCCACGCATTAACAGTACCAATCCATTCCATGTGGCGAGCTTCAACGTTGTTCATCTCGCTTTCCATAATCGCACGAACAACCGCGCCATCAGTACCATCAACAATCAAGCGTAAACCGTTTTTCAAGAATGGACTGTCCAAATCTTCAAGACCTTCTTCAAGAGCAAGGATACCTTCTCGGCGAGCTTTCTCGGCAAGCGTAACCATTTTTTGAATCAAATCGCGTTCATTGTAATCGAACGTCTTTAACGCGCGTCCCATAACGCCAAAAAGACCGAGTGCGTGCTTTAAGTCCGCAACGATGAACAAAGCCGCATAGGAACCACCGACAGTAACCAAAACTGACGGAATATCGATAATGCCCATAACAGAGCCACCAGACGTAACAACGCCCAAGCCGATAGCAATCGTACCGCCAACCAGACCGATTATTGTAGCTATATCCATTTTCTATATATCTCCCTTACCCTTTACAAAAGTAGAAAACTCAAAACATTCTAAACTCACGTTTCGTTTTTATATATTCCAATCCGCCTGCGATACTCGACAATTTTGGCAACCACATCATCAGGTTTTTCGCGAACCACAACTTTTTTGCCCGAAAGCATTGTTAAAGTCAGGTCTGGATTTTCCTCCATGCTCTCAATCTGATGCGGGTTAATCCAATAAATCTTTCCGTCGAGGCGTGTAACACTTATCATACTGCAATCCCCTCGTGTTTAAATCACACTCTCGTTTTTTACTATCGGCAATCGCAAAAGAAGTGTTTAGACACATTTTTATTATTTGCAGATTTCAAAAAAGGGGCAAACAGCATTTTTCAGGATTTTCAACAAAACGCAACAAAATTACATCAAATGACGAAACTTCTTTTCAACATCTTTTATCAGCTTATACTCAAAGCTATCGACCAACGCCAAATAACTCGCCTCCATAACGTCGCTTGAAACGCCCATCGTCGCCCAGTGGTCAACTCCGTCAGAGCTTTCGATAAGTACACGAACACGGCTCGCCGTTGCGCTCTTTCCGTCCAGAACGCGGACCTTGTAATCCGTTAGGCGTATCTGCGACACGTTCGGATAGAAGTGCTCCAATGCTTTTCGCAACGCCTTATCAAGCGCATTAACAGGACCATCTCCCTCCCCTGCGGTAATCTCAATTTGCCCGTCCACTTCGAGCTTGAGCTGTGCAAAAGACGCAAGAGATTTTTCAATACGCGGCATTTCGCCGCTCGTGCGATAATAATGCAGCGTGAAAAACGGCTGATATTTTCCGATAGATTTTCGCACCAACAGTTCAAAGCTCGCGTCCGCACCCTCAAACTGATAGCCCTCGTGCTCAAGGTCTTTCACTTTCTTCACGATGTTTGCAACAATCGGGCTGTTTTTCGTGATAGTCGGGTCAAACTTGCTGATTTTTTCAATAATCATACTGCGCCCCGCAACTTCGCTCATCAAGAACACGCGGCTGTTCCCCACGCTTTCGGGCGTAATGTGCTCATAAGCGGCAGGATTTTTCAAAACCGCGTCAATGTGCATACCCGCTTTATGCGCAAACGCAGAAGGTCCAACGTACGGCATTCCCGCGTCAAGAGCCATATTCGTGATTTCTGCCACGCGGCGCGCTATCGGGGTCAGTTCCTTGATTTTGTCTTCCGCAATGCACTCATAGCCCATTTTCAGCTGCAAGTTTGCGATAATCGTCGAAAGATTTGCGTTGCCCGTGCGCTCGCCAAAGCCCAAAAGCGTGCCTTGAACGTGCGTTGCTCCTGCCTCTACGGCTATCATCGAGTTCGCCACCGCAAGCCCGCAATCGTTGTGCGTGTGGATTCCGACCGTGCACGCCTTGCCGAACGCCTTTACCACTTCCGCAGTCGCTTTCTGCACATCGCCATACATTGCGCCGCCCTTTGTTTCGCACAAACAAAGCACACTCGCGCCGCCCTCTACCGCCGCTTGAAGCGTCTTCATTGCGTAATCGGCATTTTCTTTATAGCCCGTAAAAAAATGCTCTGCGTCATAAATAACCGTGCGATTGTGCTTGCAAAGATAGCTTACGGTATCGCGAATCATCTCAAGATTTTCGTCAAGCGAGGCGTGGAGAATGTCGGTTACTTGAAAATCCCACGATTTGCCGAAGATAACGACGTTTTCCGTTTCCGCGCTCAAAAGGCTCTGCAAATTCGCGTCCTCGGCGCACGAAGAATCTTTTCTCCGCGTAGAACCGAACGCAACCAATTTCGCCGTTTTCAGCTCCAGCCGTTTCGCCTGCTGAAAAAACTCCATATCTTTTGGATTGCTGCCGGGATTTCCAGCCTCAATAAAAGCCACTCCAAGCTCGTCCAAAGCCTTCACGATATTGATTTTGTCCTGCACAGAATAGCTTATGCCCTCGCCCTGCGCGCCGTCACGCAACGTTGAATCAAGGATAGAAATCTTTTTTGCCACGGTGTTTTCCTCACGATAAAAATATATGAAATTATGCAAATATATCCGCTGATTGTCAATTCTCTAAACGGTATGCCGTTTATCTCAGCCCACACTTTTTTTGCGCTTTGCCCCGATTTTCTTATCAAGGGTGACAAGAGGCTTACCCCCTTGTTTCAAAGACAGCGGGAATAACAAGGCACAGCCAGCCGAATTTCCCTGCGATTTCGCGCGCCCAAAAACAGCCCCGCATGCAAAATGCACTTTGGGCAACGCGCCCAAAACCCGCCTTGAGATTTTTTCCCCTTTTTACCGCCGCCCAAAACGTAAAATCTCCAAAAGTTCTATTCGGGCAAGCGCCCAAAACGAAAAAACTCCAAAAGCTCTATTCGGGCAAGCGCCCAAAACGAGAAATCTCTAAAAGCTCCATTCGGGCAGCCGCCCAAAGCGAGAAATCTCTAAAAGCTCCATTCGGGCAAGCGCCCACGACGCAAAAAAGGCGTTTCTCACCTTTGGGCAGAGCGCCAAAACGGATTTTTGAGCAAAATGACGCTTGGGAAAAACAGCCGCGTACAGAAAATAAGCGGGTTTTGCAAAAGGACGGTCGAAAATAAATAAGACAGCATAAAAATCTTGAATAAACGAGGTAATATCACTTATGGAAAATCTGGACAAAAAAAAGGGCGAACCGTACACTTTCAAATATTTTCCCAGCGAACAATTTATGATAGTCTCTGATTCCGCGGTGCAGTTGCACGGGCTAAAAAAGCATTACACGAATATGCCCGAGAGTTTTATAAAGGAAATCAGCGAAGATTTTAGAGATGACGCCGCCCGAATTTTCCAGAAAATCGACACCGTTTTGTATGCCGAACCCGCCGTTATCAAAATAAAAGAAAGCAATATCCTCTATAAAATAACGTTTATCGTGTCGGAGGTGGAAAACGAAAAGCCCAAGACGGTTATCGGTTTTATGGAAGATATAACCGAGCGCGTAAAGAGCGAAGAGAAAGCCAAGGAAGTGGCGCGCGACGGCAATTTTGATGATTTGCTGGAAAATCTGAAAAACAGCACGTTCTTGAACGGATTAGGCGAGATTTATTTTGTTACCTATATGTTCGATTTTAGGAAAAATTCTTATATGTGCCTGTCGTCAAAAAAGGGATTGCATTTAGACCTCGTGAATGCGCCCGATTTGGATTCGCTGTGCGATAATTTTATTGAAAATATTGTAGCCGACGAAGACAAAGAAAAAATGCGGGAGTTCTGCGATACGTCCACTCTTCAAGAGCGTATCGGCGTAACGAATTCGCTTGAGCAAGAATATATGAGCCGCTTCAAAGGTCCTTGCCGCGCCACGTTCATCGTGTCGGAGGTGGACAGCAACGGCACGCCCGTCAAGGCGCTTTTTTTGTGCAAGGATATTGCAAAAGAAAAAATGCTCAGCGCGGCTCAGCAAACGCTCATTCGGGCGCTGGGAACGGCGTATCAAAATATTTATTCGGTGAATTTTGTGACGGGCGATGTGAAAATCTATCGGCAAACGGATTATATTACCAAGAAATACGACCCGCAGTCGCACTACGAGGTAAAATACGATGAATATGTGCAGCTCTACGTTGCCAACGAGGTGCACAAGGACGACCAAAGTTATTTTACGTCTATCAAAACGCTTTCTGATGTGCGTTCGATTTTTGAAACGAAGCAGCATTATTCTTTTTCGTACCGCGTCGTGAGAAGCGGAAAGACGGAATATTTTCGCTGTCAGCTCGTGCGCGCGTCCGCCGACAGTCCCGATTTTGTGATTGCCTTTAAGAACATCGACGATGAATTGGATTTGGAGCTGCAAAGACAGCGGCAGTTCAACGAGCAAATCGCGATTATCCGCGCTTTGAGCGAGGAATATAAATCCGTGTACTGTCTTGATACGCATACGGGGTTGGTCAGTCCCTATCGCTTAAATTATCAGTATCGCGAAGATTTTCAGCATCTTCTTGAATCGGATATTCAATGGAATGAACTTTTGAAGATGTATGTGGAAAAATTTGTGGAAGAGCCGTACAAGCAGGAACTGTTTGAGCGGTTCTGCACCGAAAATATCACCAAATTTTTGTCGGGCAAGCGGTATTTGAGCTACGAGTTCAAGAACCGCAAGGACGGCATTTCGCGCTTTTACAAGGTGAAGGCAACGAAGCTGTCGGATATTCCCAACGAAACAAAAATCGTTATCGGTTTTTCGGACATCAACGAACAGCACGAGCAGCAGCTCAAGATTCAGACCGCACTCAAAGAAGCATTCCATTCGGCAGACGCGGCAAATCGCGCAAAAAGCGACTTTCTAGCAAATATGAGCCACGACATTCGCACGCCGATGAACGCAATCGTGGGAATGACGGCGATTGCACAGGCGCACATAGACGAAAAGGAGCGCGTTCTTGACTGCTTGGATAAAATCAAAATCGCCAGCAATCACCTGCTTTCGCTCATCAACGAGGTGCTCGATTTGAGCAAAATCGAAAGCGGCAAAATGGATTTAATAAACGAAGAATTCAGTCTGTCGGATTTGACCGAAAATCTGTTGACGCTCGTTCGCCCACAGATTCGGGAACATTCGCACAATCTGGTGGTAGAAATCCACAATCTCAGGCACGAAACCGTCATCGGAGACAGCCTGCGAATGAAGCAGATTTTCCTCAATATTTTGAGCAATGCCATCAAATACACGCCCGACGGCGGCGAGATAAAGTTGTATTTTACCGAAAAGCCCACGCCACAAAAAAATATCAAATGCTTTGAGTTTTCTTGCGCTGACAACGGTTTTGGGATTTCGCCCGAAGCGCAAAAAGAGCTGTTTCAGCCGTTTATGCGCTCGTCTTCCGAACAGACGGCACACATTCAAGGCACGGGCTTGGGATTAACGATTTCGCGGAACATTGCGCGGCTTATGGGCGGCGACATCACAGTAAAAAGCGAATTGGGCAAAGGTTCGGTTTTTACGACGACGGTCTTTTTGAAGACAAAAGAAACCGAAGAAGATTATTCTCGATTCCGCGGCAAAAAGGTGCTGACGCTCTCGAGCGAGCCTGTGCGAATGGAAAGCGTGTGCAGTACACTCGAATCAATCTCTCTCAACCGTATTTGTGCAAAAAACGAGGCAGACTCAATTTCCAACGTTGCCAAAGGGGATATTCTCGCCGTTTTCATTGATTTTGATATGAAGGGCATTGACCCGTTTGCGATTACCAAAAAAATCAGAGAAACGGGAGGCAGCGAGCTTCCGATTGTGGCGATAACCGCGTTTGACTGGACCGACATTGAGCAGAAAGCAAAAAATGCCGGCGTGTCGGAGTTTTTGTCGCGCCCGCTTTTTAAGTCCCGCTTGGTAAAAATGCTCGATGTGATTTTCAGACTCGACAATTCTGCGCAGAATTCCGCAACGCTTGAGCCGTTTTCAGAACTGGAATTCAGCAATTTGCGCGCCCTTTTGGTTGAAGACAACGATTTGAACGCCGAAATTGCAACGGAAATCCTCAAAATGACGGGAATCAACGTGTGCCGCGTTTCTGACGGAACCGAAGCCGTGCAGCAAATGCGCGAAAAAAGCGAGGGCTATTTTGACATCGTGTTTATGGATATTCAAATGCCCAAGCTCAACGGCTACGACGCAACCCGCGCAATCCGAAAATTACCGGGCGAGTATTGCAAAAAAATCCCGATTATCGCAATGACGGCAAACGCCTTCGCAGACGATGTGCAAGCCGCTCTCAACAGCGGAATGAACGCGCATATTTCAAAGCCGCTGGATTTGACCGCGCTGGCGGATACGCTGGAAAAATGGCTCAAGCACAAAAAATCATAGCCGCAACAGCGCAAAACAAGCGCTTTGCAATCAAAATCCGCTCCTTTTGAATCCGAAGAATAAAAAGCTGCTGTCAAAATGACAAAATTTGTAAAAATGTCATTGACACGAAATTTATTTCTGTATAGAATACCGTCTATAAAGAAAATAGCTCACTTCGGAGGTCATTTTATGGCAGAATATAATATCGAAAAGCAGCACGCAAAGGGCAAGCTTCACGCGATT
>CALBGU010000191.1 GCA_937893155.1 uncultured Treponema sp.
CTTTCGCCATACGGTTACTCGCCACTAGAGCCAGAAAGGCTAACCGCCAACTTTTCAAGACTCGCAAAAGTCCCTATTGGTTGCGCCGATTTATATTGTCGGAAAAATCAGCCGATTTCTGCAATTCTGCAAAGCCCACCGCAAGAACGACAAGGCGGTGTTGGCGGCATACGGCTTCAAAAAGGACATGACGGAAGCGGAGATTGTGGGCAAACTGTTCAAACAGTACGAGGATTTGACAAAGCAAAATTAGTGGGCTAAAGTAAAAAAAGAAAGCGCAACCAAAATTACGGTTAGCCTTCATACAAATGCTTAATACCCTTTCGGGTACGCCGCCTCAGTGTGTCAGACTAGGCGGCTATTTTTTTGCTCTCACACGGTTTAGGTGTAGAGAAGTGGGTTTACCAAGCCTGATTTGATAGAATACTGATATGCCAAGCAAAATCAGAGAATATGCTTTTGATGACGCACGATTCTTTGATTCCCTATTACAATGAGCCATGCGTTTTAAGCGTATGAACCTCGGCAACCGTCGATTGTCGGGAAGTTATTAAATCTGAACGGGGAACTCACAGCGAAGAGACAAAAGTAATCGTAGAATAAATTCAGGAGATATAAAAATGAAAAAACTTGGATTGGGGCTTTTTGTTCTTTTGGGGATAAAAAGTGCATTTGCTGTTGGGGTGAATGTGGACGACCACTCTGTTTCGTTCGAGACGCCTGATTTGAAGACGAAGCTCTCGCTTGAGAACACGGAACTTAGCGGGAAGAAAGTTTCATGGAGCGTGGAAAATCCTTATATCGTGAGCGTCGATGAAAACGGAACTGTAGTTTCGCTTTCGGGCGGAGAAACGGTCGTTTCCGCGTTCAGCGACGGCGCAAAAGTCGATTTTTCTATAAAAGTTGAAGAACCGAACCGCGCACCGACAAAGGACGTTGTGGATGCGAAAAATCTCAGCGGAAAAATCGATGTCATAATGTGCGGGGATTCAATCATGCGCGATTATGCGCCGAACAATGTTGACCAATACGGGCTCGGACAGGCGATGACTTTCTTTTGGGATTCGGAAAAAGCGAACGTTGACAACTCAGTTTCAAACGGAGGTCGCTCGTCAAGATATTTCTGGAACGAGATTTCAAGATGGAAAGTCGTAAAAGAAAAGTTGCAGGAAAACAAAAAGAAAGGGATAACAAGCGTAGTGTTCTTCTCATTCGGGCACAATGACCAGAGAAGCCTTTCGGGCGGGGACTCAAAAGTCGGGGAATACGGAGCCTCCTTCACGTTCGCGGAGAAAAATCAGAACGGGACAGTTGCAGGAACTTTCTATGATTACATGGAAAGGTACATTGTAGAAACAAGAGCATTGGGCGGAATTCCAGTTATGGTTTCTCCGTTTGTCAGAAAATACATCAGTGGCGGAAAGATAACCGAGAAAGGCAAGCACAACTTGGAAGGAAAAAGCGGAAATGAATCCAGCCCAAGGGGAAATTACCCGGAAGCGATGAAAAAGGCATGCGAAAAGCACAATGCCATTTTCGTTGACATGACAAACATGAGCGCGGATTTGGTCAGCGAATTCGACAAAGAAGGGCTTACAAAGCTTTTTTATATTTCTTCGGATTCCACTCACGAAAGGAAATTCGGAGCATTCGAGCTTGCGTCTCTCGTCACTTCGGATTTGAAAAAGCAAGGTTATTTTTCGGAGTACATCGTTTCCCCAAAGCCAAAGATTTTCGTTGGCGCAAAAGAGATTTCTTTTGGAAGATGCGATGTGAATACTCAAAAAATCATCTCGTTCGACGTTTCTTTGCTCGGAGTGGATTCCGGGAAAATCAACCTGAAAGCTCCGAAAGGTTATTCTCTCTCGCTTTCAAAAGACGGAGAATATTCCTCTGCTCTTTCAATTGACTGCTCAAAAATAAAATTCGGTGCGGAGATTTTCGTGAAATTCAATCCTGTAAAAAAATCTTCGTACGACGGAAAAATCGAAATCTCTCACGAAAACGCAGAAATCGAATTCGGCAATTTTCCAGACACTCCGAAAGCAAACAAAAAGCAGAAGATTTCTGTTTCCGGAGCTGGAAAAGAAAAATTTGTTGACGGAAAAAATTTCAGCGTCACATGGGCACTTACAGACGAAGAAGGAAAATTCATTCCCGGCGCAACTGCAAAAAGTGCTTCGGAAAACGCTTCGAAACTGAAGATTTTCGACGTAAAACTTTCAGGATTGGAATCACTTGCCCCAAAAAGAGAATTTTCACCTGATGATGACGGGAATTACGCCGCTATATTCAATGTTCCAGGCGGAAAATGGGGCATAAACGATTCCGGCGCAAAAAATGACGATATTTACATAGAATTTGCGCTTTCGGCAGCTTCCCAAAACGTGGTCATAAACGGATTTTCGTTCAACGCGGGCTCGGCTTCCACAAAAAACATGAGATGGCACGCTTATTATTCAACCGACAAGAAATTCAAAAATCCGACTCCGTTCGTCAAAAACGGAAGCATGAAATACAATGACGTCACGGAAGAATTTTCCACATCCGAGGCGTTGGCTTTGCCGCTGAAAGGAAAAGAATCAATTTACGTGAGGATCTACCCCTCAAACAAAGACACAAAAGAAAGCACAGAATCCGCATTCATGCTTTCGTCTTTCATGATTTACGGCTTGATAAGATAGATGTTTGCCAGGGGGAATGTCGAATTTTACAATGCAATGGCAGAAACAAGCAGGAGCTTGTTTCTGCAACTACAATCTGCATTAACTCGTCATTCGCACGTTTACTTCCCGAACACCTGCTTGGCGATGTTCACGGTCGCCATCGCGTCCTTGCCGTAGAAGTCGGCGCCGATTTTCTCAGCGTAGTCGGCGGTGAGGACGGCTCCTCCGGCGACGATTTTCACGGACTTGCCGGCTTTTTCGGTGGCCTCGCGGAGCATCTTTATCGTGGTCTCCATGTTGCCCACGGTCGTGGTCATGAGGGCGGAAAGGCCGACGAGCTTGATGTCCTGTTCGATTACGGTGTTCACGACGGTCTCATACGGAACGTTCTTTCCGAGGTCGATGACCGTGTAGCCGTAGTTTTCGAGCATGGCCTTCACGATGTTCTTTCCGATGTCGTGGATGTCGCCGAAAACCGTGGCGATGACGATTTTTCCCTTCTCCTCCTGCTCCACACCGGAACTTTCCATGAATGATTTTATCACCCCAAAAGAAGCGGAAACCGTGTCGGCGGAAAGGAGGAGCTGCGGAAGGAATTTTTTTCCGACCTCGAAATCCTTTCCCACCAAATCAAGGGCGGGGACGATGCAGCGGTCGATTATGTCGACGGGAGCCTTCCCAGAATCGAGAAGCTTCTGGGTGATTTCCGGGGAAGAATCCTTGAAGCCCTTGCAAATCATTTCGATGAGCGTCTTCTCGTCGTCGGAGAGGTCGCCCGGAAGATTGACTTTTGCCGAATCGGAAGCGGAAGTAGATTTCGATTCGCTTTTCGATGCGGAATTCTGCTTGGCGGTTACGATGTCGGCTGTGGTCAAGCCGTAGACCGGCGGGTTCGTTCCGTTGTATTTTTCGATGTACGAAAGGCAGTTCTCGTCGTAGCCGGCAAGGGCGCGGTAGCCGTAGTAGGTCTCCATCATCGGCTCGGAAAGCGGGTTTATGATGCAGGCGGTGAGTCCCGAGTAGAGCGCCATGGAGAAAAAGCGGGAATTCACGATGTCGCGTCTGGGAAGACCGAACGAGATGTTTGAGACACCCAGAATGAACTGCAGGCCTTGCGAGCCGAACTCCTCTTTCAGAATCGAGATTGCGCGGCAGGTTTCCAGAGCCTCCTTCTGCTGGGAGGAGACCGTGAGCGTGAGCGTGTCGATTACGATGTCGCGGACGGGGATTCCGTACTTTGCGGCCTCGGCGATGATTTTCCTGGCCACGGCGCACCTTCCCTCGGCCGTGGGCGCGATTCCGTTCTCGTCGATGCAGAGGGCGACGACGGAGCCGCCGTAGTGTGCGACGAGCGGAAGAACCTTGTCCATCACGTCCTGCCTGCCGTTCACTGAATTGATGAGAGCCTTTCCGTTGTAGTACCGCAAGCCCTTCTCCAGAACAGGCGCCTCGCTCGAATCGAGCTGGAGCGGCGTGTTGAATGCGGCCTGAATCGTCTCCACAGCGTCCACCATCGTCTGAGCCTCGTCGATTCCAGGAAGTCCCACGTTCACGTCGAGGATTTGCGCGCCGGCGTTTATCTGGCTTTCCGCCTCCTCCAAAACGAAATTCATGTCGTGCGCCTGCAAAGCCGCCTTCACCTTCTTTTTTCCGGTCGGGTTGATTCTCTCTCCCACAATCTGCGGCCCTGCCCTGCCCCCGATTTGCACCGTGGAGTTGTACGAGCAGATGAAAGTCACGTTGCGGAATTCCTTATTTGCCGCGACGCTCTCGGCGGAGAATTGCGGATTCGGGTTCTCAAGCACGGCTTTTTTCATGGCGGCGATGTGGGCGGGGGTCGTTCCGCAGCAGCCTCCGAGCAGGGCGGCTCCATCCACCCGGTTCTTCAACTGCGACTCGGCGAACGAATCCGGGTTCACGAGGAAGACCGCCTTTCCGTTTATGACGGTCGGGATTCCGGCGTTCGGCTGAATCAGGACGGGCGTGTGCGAGTACCTGCAGAACTGTCTCGTAAGCTCCTCGCCGTCCGCAAGGCTTCCGCCGCAGTTGAATCCGAGAACGTCCACCCGGAGAGCCTCAAGGTACGTCACGCAGGTGAGAACGTCCGCGCCCGTGAGCGTCCGGAGGTTTTCCTGGAACGTGGGGGTGGCGACGATTGGAAGGGAAGTGTTCTCCTTCACGGCGAGAATCGCGGCCTTCATCTCGTGCAGGTCGCTCATCGTCTCGATTATGGCGAGCTCCGCGCCGTATTTTTCGGCCGTCGTCGCCGCGACCTTGTACGCCTCGTACGCTTCGTCGAACGTCATGTCGCCCATCGGCTCAAGCAGGCGTCCAATCTGGCCCGTATCCCAGGCGGCATAGTGCGTTTCCGTGTTGCCGTCCTTTTCGCATTCGCTAATCGCGTCGAGCATTATCTTCATCTCGGCCTTCAGATATTCTTCGAGAGTGTAGTCGGCCGACTCTATCTTGAGCGGATTTATCCCGAACGAGTTCGCGGTCAAGACGTTCGCGCCCGCGTCCAGATACTGACTGTGGATTTTCTTTATCAAATCCGGGTGCGTTATGGAAAGGTCTTCGGGAATGTCGTATTCCGTCACGCCCGAAGCTTGAATCATCGTCCCCATTCCACCGTCGAAAAACACCGGCTTTCCCTTCTCTATCTGGGACTTCAAGAATTCCCTGAAATTTGGCTTCATATCATTTTCCTCCGATGGCTTTCAAAAAGCCATGCCGTTCGATTGTACCAAATTAGTTCTTGTTTTGTGCGGAATCTCAAAATAAAATTGGAAGAATGGAATCAATGAAGGAATCAATAAAAAAAGTCGTGTCTCTTCTACTCGCGTTTTTTTGCGCGCTCTCGGCGTTCTCCGCGGACTTGAAAATCAACGCGTCAGACTTGATGATTGTCCCCGAATACCAGTGCCATCTGTTGAAAAACGAAGACCTGCGCGACAAAAACGGATTCCACCTCTACATACGGAAGAAACCGGGCATGGAGAGCGTGCTCCTCACGGAGACGACGAAGGACCCCAGGGAAATCTCCAACAACTACGCTTTCCGGGCGAAGGAATTCAACTCGATAAACGGAAACGAAATCCGCTACCTGAACGGAAAAGTGCTGGACTCCCCAAGCGCGAAATTCTCGCTGATTTCATCGACCGTGGAGAAGAACAAATATCTTGGAGAGTGCTTCCACATCTACGTTCCTGAGACCGTCGTGTACGGCTACGCGTGGACAAGGAACGGCGAAATGAAAATCGAGGACGGCTCTTTCATCAACATCAGGGCGTTCTCCAAGAAATACGGCGAATACGAGGACGGGGAGTTCAAGGACAACCCGTTCAAGGTGAACCTCAGGAAACCGAGGAAAGGAAAAGAAGTCGAGCTGGAAGTGAACGTCAAACTGGACAGAGAGGAGAAGCCGGTCGAGAAGAAAGAGGAGAAGAAAGACGAAGAATTCATCAACGAGGCAGAGAAGCAGTTCCAGAAAATCGCGGAAGAGGGGGACGGAGAACTGCTCCATTCGATAGCGTACTGGGACTTGAGCAAGGATTTGACGAAACTTTTGGACGAAGTGAAGGACGAGCCGAAAGTGGAGATTGTCTTCGCAATCGACGCGACGGGCAGCATGAAGGACGACTTCCGGGAGCTTTTGGGCAACTGGATTCCGAAATTGAAAAAGCAGGTGAAGCTTTTCAAGGACATCTCGCTCGGTCTGCTCCTCTACAAGGACTACGGCGAAGACTACAACGACAAGAACCTGCCCGTGAAGATTTTCGGCTTCGCCGACGTGGGACTCTCTCCTGTCGACGAATTCGCTTCCTGGCTTTCAAAAGCAGACGTGAAAGCCGGCGGCGACAGGCCCGAAGCCGTCTACGAGGCGTTGTATGCCTGCCTCCGCTACTTCGACTGGTCGCCGAACGCCAAGAAGAAAATCGTCTTGATTGGAGACGCGGAGCCGCACCCCACCCCACGCGGCCGCCAGGACATCAACTTCGAGAACGTGATGTCGCTTGCCAAGCGCAAGAACATCGCCATCGACTGTCTAATAATCCTGGACGAAAAATACAGGGACGACTTCAACGAGCGCAAGGCGAGGGAACTCAAGGGCATCAAAAAGACCGCGGAAACAAGCGAGCTTGTGGACGCGGTAGAGGGGATGAAGTAAAATGAGAGGGAAACTGCATTTTTATTTAAGATATCGATTTATTTACTCGCTATAGAAAACTTTCCTATTTATGTGGGAATATGCTTTTACGAAGCATTCAGAGTATAATAAAGTTATATGAACGTTTTTGATTCGATTCCCGACGGATTTTTCAACTGTCTGGCAAGTTCTTCAAATCATAGGGCGTATGCTGGTTGCCTGAAATCTATTTATGAACAATACAACAATTCAGTTTCTTTCAAATTGCCACGAACGGACATTCGCGATTCTTTGAGCATTTATCTTTTGCAAAATCACATAGAATTAAAAGAAGACGGCTCTGAAGACTTGGAATCGGGAAACGACCAAGCGAACATTGTAATCAGAAAATTTGTTGCATCTGGCTATATCGAAGAAGAAACTGACGACACAACTTTTGAAAAATCCATAGTCATGACAGAAAACGGGCTTGCTCTTGCAGAATTTTTGGAAAAACTTTCAAAACCAAGCCGCCCAGAATATTCGAACTTCATCGTAAACATTTTTAACCGATTGAAATATCAAACAAATGAACAAAGAAAAGAACCTTATAACTTTCTTTTAAAACCTACTTTTGAAGATGCTAAAGCACTTTCGTCTTCTCTTAAGAAACTTTCAACTTCGATTAAAAAAATCATTGAAACAATGCTTCACGAAGGAACTTTGGTTAGTCTTACAGAAAATATCATCAAATATTGCGACGGCGATTTTATCCGCGAGTATTCAAGGCTTGTGAAGCAACAGAATATTCATCTATACAGAAGCTTTATCACGCAGGAGCTAGAAAGGCTGAGAGCAGAATCTTTTGAACTTATTGTTCAGAATCTTATGGCTGAAGAAAAGATTGAGCAGTTGGAAGCGGAGGAGCGGGTTTCAGAAATGCTCGATTCGACAAAGAACTTTCTGCACGATGATTACAACAGAATCATGGAAGAGATAAAACAAAAGATAAACACATATATCAGAATTGCGATTGCGCGGGAGCGAATGCTCAGAAACAAAGGCTTCGATTTGAAAGGCTGTGTTGAACAAGCTGTTCGCCTTTTGATTCAAAATGATGACATAAACGATGAGGATTTTCAGAATTTGTTTAGTATTCAAAAAAATGAATTTGTCGATACAAGCTCTTTGTATGCTCCAAGAAGAGCCAGCTCAATTACGCAGAATACAGAAACCGAATATTACGAATTGAGCGATGAGACAAAGGAAAAACAGGCAGCTTTGCTTCAAAAAGAAGCAGACAATCCTTTTTCAAAAGACAAAATGAAAGACTTTTTTGAGTCTTTTCCAGAAAGTTCAGCAGAATCGCTTGGAAGCAAGGACAATTTACTCTCAACGCTGGCAGCACTCGCGTATGCAAAAGAAAACGGCTGGGACATTACTTCTTCTGACGAATATATCCAAAATGAAAACTTCAAGATGAAAAAATGGGAGGCGGCGAAAAAATGACAGCTGATGAATTTTGGTCTTCGACATTTACTGCGCAGGAAAAACTTTTGTTTCAACGAGTATGCCGTTCTCTTTTGAAAAAGACATTCATCGTGCGCGACAAAGATGAAGACAACCGCAGAATGTATTTTTTTGCGGCAAAATATGCTGATTTTTTTTCAAAATATTTTTCTTTTATGGGTTTTGATATTGTCGTTTCAAAAGACGCTGGCGTTGTTATGCTTCAAAATTATACAGGCGCGGGCGAAAGTGCAAAAATTTCTGTGAACAAATATCAATTCAAGAAAACTGAAACGATAGTTTTATGCTGTCTGTGGTCGCTTTATTCTGAAAAAATCAGGAACGGCTCATTGGCAAAGCAGATTACTGTAACGCTTGCCGAAATCAACATAGAACTTGATAAATATGATTACAAGGAAAAAATCGACAAAGGCCGCTGGATTGAAATTTTCGCTCTTTTTGCAAAATTCAATTTGATTGCGCGAAAAGGTGAAATCGGGTCGAATGATTTCTGTGTCGTTTTGTTTCCGTCGCTTCAGTTTGCATTGGACGAAAAAGAATTTGCAGATTTTGTAAAAAATATGGAATTAAAATATAAAAACAAGGAATTGCAAGACAGTTTTGAAAATGCAGAAACTGAAATCGAAGACGCTGATGAAACGTCGGGAGATGAAGAATGACAGAAATTTTGAACCGAAAAACTGCAAAGCGTCTTCTTTTAATCAACTGGTCGTGTTTTCAAAATGAAATAATCGAACTTGGCTCTTCAACACTTTTTACAGGCGTGAACGGTACGGGCAAAACTACAATTCTTGACGCAATGCTTTATCTTCTGACGGCAAACAAGCAGTTTAACAAAGCCGCAGACGACAAAGACCGCAATGTTACGGCTTACATTCACGGAGACAGAAAGACAAACGGTGCCGACAGATATTTAAGAAAAGATGCCGTTACAAGCTACATCGCTATGGAATTTTTTGACCCGACTGCAAAAAAATATTTTGTGGTGGCTGTTTGTATGGAGTCCAAAAATCCGCAAGACCCTGCCGAAAGCAAATGGATTATTTTTGATGACTGCAAATTTGAAGATATAAACTTTTACGATAGGGCAGCTCTCAAAGAAAAGCGTTTTGTTACAACTGCAAGGAACAATTTGACTGTAAAAGGAGTCAATGTCAAAGCTGGCGAGTTTTTAGGTCGTGAAAAGGCGATTGAGCAAGTAAAACGAGTTCTTGGAATCCGCGGGGACAGCAAAAAATTCAGAGAAAAACTCTTGAAAATGACGGCATTTGACCCAGAACGGAATGTAGATAAATTCCTGCAGGATTCTGTATTGGCGGATGTTCCCGTTCATTCGCTTGAACTTCTGCGGGAACAAAAAAAGCTGTATGAAGAAGCGAGGGCGATGTTTGAGAACATAAAGACAAGGAAAAATGCTCTTGAGCAGGTTGAAGAAGTAACTCGCGAGTATGAGAAAGTTCTTAAATCAAAAAATCTTCGTGCCATGATTTATGAATATCAGTTCATAAAAAAGAACAAGATTGAAAGCGGCAAGAAAAAGATAGAACTTGAAAATCTAAAGATTGAAAAAGACAATCTGTCAGCAAAAAGAGCAGAATCAGCAAAAAATCTTGAGAAAGCAAGAAAACTTCTTTCTGATGCAGAAAGCAAAAATGCCAGCGTAAAGTCTGCGCTTGAAAAACTGGAAGAAGAAAAATCTGCCTGTTCTCAAAAAATCTTAGAATATGAAAAGTCGTTTGCGGTATTGAAACAAGTTCAAGTTGCTTTGAAATCGCTGATTTTTACGCTCAAAGATTTTATTTTTGTGGAAGATACCGAAAAGAATATTCTTGAAAATCTTGCTGAAATTGATTTTACTTCCAGCGAAAAAAGACAGGCGTTTTTGACATACGGCGAAAAGGCTAAAAATCAGAATGTGCTTTTAATCAAGGATATTGGTCGAAAAGAAGACAGGCTGAAAGAGTTAAAAGACAAACTTTCTGATATTGAGCGTCGAATAAAAGAACTTGAGTCGAATATCGTAACATTCCCAAAAGAAGCGGAAGAATCCAGACGAATTATAAAAACTGAATTTGAAAAATGTGGTATACAGTCGTCAGTGCGCTTTTTTGCTGAGCTTGTGGAGTCCTTTACTGATGAAAAGTGGCGTGCTGCAATCGAAACTTTTCTTGGTGCAAAAAGATTTTTCATAATCGTTGATGATGAATACTGTTCTGCAGCTTTGAACATTTTGCGCGAAAAACGCTTGTTTAGAACAAATATCGTTTTGTCTGACAAGATTCCTGAAAGCGAAATCACACAAAATTCTGCTGCGGCTGTCTTGAACATTAAGAACAAATCTGCCAGAAAATACGCGAATTATCTTTTGAACGGGATTCATCTTTGCGAATCTGAATCAGAGCTTCACGAATATCCAAAAGGCGCGATTATGACAGACGGAACACTTGCCAAAAGCTATTCTGCAACCTGTATGGATATGCGCAAAACTCAGTTCTACATGGGAAAAAATGTTATAAAGCTTCAGCTCAAACAATTTCAAAAAGGAAAAGAAGAATTGCTTTCTCAGATTGGCGTTGTAAACGGGGAGATTTCAAAAACCGAGCAGCTAAAACGTTTAATTGAAAACATAAATTGGGATTCTTCTTCTTATGATTTTGATTCTTCGGCGAATTTGAAGATTCAAGAAAAGCGCAAAAATGAGCTTGTATATCAAATTGAAGAACTCAAGAACAGCCCTGATATGCTGGTGGCAATGCAGGAAATCGATTTTGCTGAAAAGTATTATAACGATGCGCGCAATCAGAATGAAAATGCAATCAAAGCCGAAACAACATGTTCAAACAAAATCGAATCTGTTCAAAAAGAAATAGAGCGACTTGAAGAAGATTCTTCTGAAAAGCAAAAGTCATATTCAGAACTTGTGAAGGCAAATCCAGAGCTTGAAAATGAAATGCTGCTTGAATATGAAAGGCAGTTTGAAGAAAAGAAGAATCCTATTGTTCTGAAAAAAGACTCGTATGAACGTCTAGTTCGTTCTTTGAATGAGGCAAAAGCGGAAATGGAAAATGCTCAGCTTGAATACAACAGGCTTTCTGATTTGCCGCTTGAAAACCGCGGAATTGAGTTTATTCCGTTTTATCGAGAGCAATACAGGAATGTGGCGAACGTGAGAATCGATGAAGCAAAGGACAAACTAGAAGAACAATCAGAAAAACTTCGGGATGTTTTCTTGCATGATTTTGTGTCGGAACTGAAAGAAAACATTGATAAAGCAAAAGAAGAAATCAACAAGATAAATGCAGAATTGAAGCAGATTCCATTCGGGCGTGATATTTACCAGTTTAAGATGCTCCAAAAAACTGACAGGCAGATATTTTTTACAATTTTGGACAATCTTTCGACATTGCAAGGGGAACAAGATTTATTCAGCATAACTTCTGCAAATGATGAAAAACTGAACGCTGATGTGCAGGAATTCTTGGACAAAATTCTTTCCAGCGATGATGAAAACGACTATTCCGATTACAGAAATTATTTCAATTATGACATGCTCATAAAAAGCAATTCTGGTAGCGAAATCACAGAAATGGATTTGTCAAAAAAGCAAGGTTCTGCTTCTGGCGGTGAAAAACAGACTCCATACTTTATCGTTCTGGCGGCAAGCCTGTTGCAGTTCTATCCAAAAAATGTTACTTGTGCCCGCATTGCGTTCATTGACGAAGCCTTTTCAGCTCTTTCAAAAGAGCGAATTGAGCAAATGGTCAAGTTTTTGGAAGACAATCATTTTCAAGTGTTTTATGCAGCACCGCCAGAAAAAATCGACTCAATCGGTCGCTACATTGACAACACAGTGGCACTCTATACAGACGGACGATATACAAAAGCAATCGAGGGACTTGAGAAAAAATGACATATTCAAAAATCCAGAAAAAAGCGTTGGAATTTCTTCTCAAAAAATATGAATCGAGCAAAACCTATTTGGGAAAGAATGAAGTTTCTCAATCATTTTCTCTGTCGCCCGAAAAAATCTTTTCTGATTATGTAAACGACTTTGCAGATGTTGATGAAATTCGAGATTTTGAAAATGATATTGCAAGTCTTGAATCAGATAATCTTATTTCCATTTTGAAAAAAGACGACAGAATCCAAAAAATCACTGCGATTTCATCAAACGAAAATTGGCAAAAGATTCGTTTAATTCTTGGTGTAAAAGATAAGAATGAACGGAAAAAAGAAGAAATCGGATTTTACTCAGCAATTTATGAAGACTCAAATTCTGAGCAGATTGTAAAAGATTTTTGCAAGAACCAGATTGAGCGGCTTAAAACAGACAAAGAGGCTGAGTATGTCCAAGAGGATGCTAAGAATATTATCGCACTTTTGAATTTCATTCTGAAAAACAAAACAGAAATTTTGGAGAGAGAACTTTCGATTTCTGTTTTGTCAAATTCAAAAACTTGGGAAGAAAAATATAAAAGAAAGATTCTCAAGATTTTGCGACAAAGCGGGCATTTTGATGCTTTGCTTGAACAATGCGACGATGAAAAAGAGAAAATCCTACTTGAAGAGTGCAATATTTTTTCAAATCCGTCTTATGTGCATTTCAAGGGAAACGGTAAAATCACTTTTGAAAATGGAAAAAGACTCGCTGTATTTTCTGACATTCCGCTTGCACTTTCTTCGACTTCAATAAGCGAAATTGCTTCTCTTGAAATTGATGATTCCAAAATTATGACCGTTGAGAATTTGACTTCATTCAACCGAATTAGCGATTCTGAAACGTTTTTTATTTTTTTGTCCGGCTATCATAACAGTGCAAAACAGGCTTTCTTAAAGAAAATCCACAAGCAAAATCCAAATAAAGCATATTATCATTTTGGGGATATAGACCCTGACGGATTCTTTATTCTGGACAATCTTCGCTCAAAAACACAAATTGATTTTACGGCTTACAAGATGGGAATTGCGGAACTTCAGAAGTATTCTGATTTTTCAAAGCCGCTTGAGCAAAATGACATAACAAAGGCAAAATCCTTGATAGCGAATGAAAAATATGCCGAAGTTCTGCGCTATATGCTCCAAAACAATCTGAAACTTGAGCAAGAGATAATCAGCTGGCATGGATAAAAAAATGACAATCCGTAGAAAACTCTCCATCATTTTGACAGTGACGATATTTCTCGCCGCTTGGACGCTCTACTCGTGGCTACCTGCCGTCGAGCGGATTTCGATAGACTCGCCGAAGGTCGGCTCTGGAAAAGTGCGGATTGCGCTCATAACAGACTTGCATTCGTGCTGGTACGGAAGAGAACAGGGGCAGATTTTCAGCAAAATCGAGAGGGAGAAACCCGACATCGCAGTTCTTTCGGGAGACATATTCGACGACAAAATTCCAGACGAAAATGCGAAAATTCTGCTCGAACGACTTGCGGAAATATGTCCGTGCTTTTATGTAACTGGAAACCACGAACTGTGGAGCGGAAGGGTTCGAGAGATGAAAGATTATGTGCAGAGCATCGGCGTGACAGTGTTGTCCGGTAATTGCAGAAGCATAAGCGTGAACGGTGCTGAAATCGATGTCTGCGGAGTTGACGACCCGTTCTATATGGAAGAATCCGAATGGAAAAAGCAGATTGACAGCGCGTTTTCAAAGACGAGCGAATCACACCTGAAAATTCTCGCAAGCCACAGACCCGAAAGAACGAAAATCTATGGGCAATATGATTTTGATTTGATTCTTGCGGGACACGCACATGCAGGGCAAATCAGAATTCCATTTTTGAACAGAGGATTGTATGCGCCCGACCAGGGATTTTTCGCAAAATATGTGAACGGACCTTACAAACAGCCAAACGGAAGCGTACTAGTAGTGAGCCGCGGACTTGCGCGGGAAAGCACTCCGCTTCCGAGGTTTTTCAACCGCCCGGAAATCGCGATTGTCGAAGTCGAGTAGGCAACATTCGGCTTCCAAGTCAGCTTGCTTTCCAGAGGATTCTTGCGGCAACCTGCACCCCGAACTTCGCCTTGAACAGGAGTCCGAAATTCTTTCATAAATTCACTCGCCAATTCTCAATTCTCCACTCAACACTCAGCTTCCCCATCCGCGCACTTCACGCTCGTTGCGGGAACGCCGCTGTTCCAGTCGCTTCCTTTTCTGACCGCTTTCCACTGCGCCACCGTTCCGCCGAACTCCACCGACGAAAGCGACTCGCACCCCACAAAAGCAGTTTCGCCGATTTTTGTGACGCTTGGCGGAATCTCAACCGACGTAAGCGATTGGCACCCATAGAACGCATCCTCGCCGATTTCTATAACGCTGTCGGGAATCTCCAAGGACAAAAGTTTTGAGCAATTAGTGAACGCAGAATCGCCGATTTGTGTAACACTATTTGGAATTTTCACATACGAAAGCGATTCGCAACTACAGAACGCACATACGCCGATTTGTGTAATGCAGTCGGGAATTGTGATTGAGCTAAGTTGACTTGCAGAATACAAAAATGTATTATCCTTGATTACAGCTCCGTTTTTTATTGTAAGGCACGGGTGAGAAAGCTCATTGATATTGCAATTTGCGAAAGCCCAAGCTCCGATTTTTGTAACGCTGTTGGGAATCTCAACAGATTTCAGCGATTTGCAGTCATTGAACGCCGATCTGCCGATTTCTGTAACGCTGTCAGAGATTAGCACCGATGAAAGCGATGTGCACTCCATGAATGACTCGTCTCCGATTTTTGTAACACTATTCGGAATTACTACAGACGAAAGCGATGTGCACGCACGGAACGCACCTACGCCGATTTGTGTAACACTATCAGGGATTACTACTGACTCAAGAGATGTGCAATAAAGAAACGCCCCTTCACCGATTTCTGTAACGCCGTCGGGAATCACCACGCTCGTTATGCTCTTGTCCGTGCATTTTTCCAGAACGCCGTCTTCAATTTTCAAAATGTCTGCCATTCTTTATTCTCCTATTACTATATGTCATGCAAAATTGCACTTGTTATGCTGAAACAAGCTTAGAATGACAAGATTTATTCTTTTCAATTCTCTGGTTCTCAATTCTGCAAGTTTGCTTCAATTTCTTCTATCGAAGGAAGAGTCCCTTTGAACCCTGTCGGAAAGAGCTTTGAAATCTCATATTCAGAAATCCCAAGTGGCTCGCTAGACGATTCAAGCGCATATTTTGCAAGAACATTGTCTTTAGACTTGCAAATCAACAGCCCTATAGTTTGATTATCGCCGTATTTTGCTGACTTCTTTTTTTCAGCAATCTGAGAGCCCAAGTGCCAATAAAAGCCCAGCATTTCGCTATTGATTTTCAAAGCCGCCTTTATTTGGCTTTGCTTGAACTCATTGCAAACCGACAGAATCCATTTTGCATATTCACTATCACTTTTTATGAGTTTGCTCATTCTCTTCCCACTTCACACACTTCGCAAATCTTATCCACTTCCACCCCTCTGGCAGTTCGTACGGTTCGGCTGCGCTCACAGACCGCGATTCTTCTTTGTTCAGCATTTCGGTTGCTGAGCTGTTCCCTGAGCGTAGTCGAAGGGAGTCGAAGCACCGTTTGTTCATTTTTCATCTTTCAATTCCTCCGTTTTCACTTTTAATATCGCGACATACAATAAATCAAAATCGCCTGCTGCACAGTCAAAAGGCTTTTCTTGAACTCGTAGCCCACGAAAAACGGAGAGCTAATCGCGTCCGCCGACACCTCTTCCCCGCGATAAAACGGCGGACAGGGATTTAAGAGCGCGCCCTTATTCGCTTTTTGCATAAGCTGTGCCGTAATCTGATAACCGCCGAAATCCGCCTTGAGCGCAGACGGAATGGAATCCGTGCAGATAATGTCTTTTCCCAAAATCGCGCTTTGAATGTCGGCAATATTCTCAACGCCAGCAATGCGATATTTTTCGCTCGCGCATTGACACAGCGAAAAGCCGAACGCCTCCGCCGCTTCCGCCCACGCCTTTCCGATGTTCCCCGATGCACCGACAAAGAGATATTTGCATCGAAGATAATCCGCGCGCCGTTTTGACAGCGAATACAAATCGCTCATAATCTCGCACGGGTGATTTTCGTCCGTCATCGCGTTTATCACGGGAACGTCAAGCGCACCCGCCATTTTTTCAAGCAAGCCGATGTCTTTGTGCCGCACCACAACCGCGTCCGCCCAGTTTTGCAAGTAGCCGCACACGTCGCGAATGTCCTCTTTTTTCTCAAGAGTCGCGCTCTCGAACAAAATCGCCTGCCCGCCCAAAAGATGAATCCCTTTTTCAAAAGAAACGCGCGTGCGGAGGCTTGATGACGGGAAAAACAAAACGACCGTCTTTTCGCGCAAAAAGTTTTTGTATTCGCCGATGTTATCCGCAATCAAAAAAATCTCTTGCAGCTCCTCTTTTGAAAAATCCGTCAGCCGAATAAACGATTTCATTTTTTTCCTCTCCTTGTATGTGTTCGCCTAAATTGCTCTGTACACAGTCTTTGTTTTCACCTTGCCGTTGTTCCCAAACGTGTATTCATACCACAAATCCAAGCCGTTGTAGTGGGAATGAATCACGTTGCCATTGCTGTCGTATTCATACCACTCTTCACGGTCGTCGCTGTCTTTGGAATGAATCATTTTTCCCTTGTTGTCGTATTCATACCACTCTTCAGAGCCGCTGCTATCTTTGTAATGAATCTTGTTTCCCTTGTCGTCGTATTCATTCCACTTTTCCTGACCGTTGCTATATTTGAGATGAATCAAATTTCCATTGCCGTCGTATTCTTCAATACCGAAAACTTCAAGCTCCCGCGAAATCTTTTTGCCGTTTACGCTTAATTCTTTGCAAACTTTTTCGCCTAAATTCTCTTTAATCTCGTCCATTTAGAATCCTCCTTGTGCTTACAGTAGTATTTACATTTTATTTCGTACAAAATCTAAAAACACAGTTATGCCATTAGTATAGACCTCATCAAACTTGTCGATTTCGATTGCAACTTTGTACATATCGTTGTTAAGCCAGCGAATAAAATCTAAAAGCAAATCATGTTTTTGCTTCAGGTCTTTCCAATGGCAGATTCGTTCGTGATGTGCAATGCGGTTTCTCAAAAAGCGTATTTCTGTAAGGTTCTTTTGCACTGCGCTAGATTTTTTGAGATGAGAAGGACAGCCGTGCAGACAGTTTTTTATAATCGCAAACTGAAAGCTCTGTGTATTGTATTTTCTGCCCATTAGTGCAACCCAAAATCCTAGCGTAAGCTCTGCGACAAGCCTACCATGACTGTATTTTTTGCCATTGCGCTTTATTTTCAGCTGAGCGTCTGTTATCATTGCAAGTTCTGTTTGCGTTAAAGAAATTACATTGTTCCAATCGGAATTGCTGAAAAATGTTGCAAGAGCTGAATCAATGCTGTTGCGCAATGTTACTTCAAATATATTGATTAGCGGATATAAACTTTTGCACAGTTCAATATTATAAAAGTATCTTGCAAATGCAGTTTCATTGTCTGCGCCGTCCGCTTTATATACCGCTAATCTTTCGTCTGAAATAGCGTTTTTTAGGCTTTCAAAAGTTGTTTGATTCATTTTCTCTCCTTGACTTTTAGCATTTTATCGCATATATTTTATTCGTAAGCCACGCAATCCTTTCTCCTGCTTTTGCAGTGCTAGGGAACGTGGCAGTCTTTTTTTTAAATACAGCCATCTTAAATTCAGGCTCTACCTGTTTTTTACAAAGCAGCCCGCTTCAAGACAGGCTTTGCCTGCTGTGCCGCTCCCAGAAAACGCCGTCGGCATAGCCTTGAATCGACTTATCGCTCTCCGCCATCTCAAGCCGCTTTTGAGCCAAAAGACAATACTCCTCGCTTCTTTCAATCCCGCAATAATGCCGCCCCAGCTTTTTCGCCACCACGCTCGCCGTTCCGCTTCCCAAAAACGGGTCAAACACCACATCGCCCGCCCTGCTCGAAGCCAAAATCAACTTCGCATACAGCTTTTCGGCTTTCTGCGTCGGGTGCTCGGTGTTTTCGCTCATCGACCAAAACGGCACGCTAATATCGTCCCAAAAATTGCTCGCGCCCGTCAAGCGAAAGTTTCCGCCTTCCTCCGCCTGCCAATCTTTCGGCTCTCCGTTTTCCCGATACGTCGCCAAAACCCGCCGCTTTTGCTTCACCGCCTCCGCATCGAAAAAATACCGCTTTTCGTCCTTGACCGCAAACCAAATATCTTCCATCGCGTTTTTCCAATTCTTTGCCGCGCCCCGCCCCTTTTCTCTCTGCCACGTTATGCGGTTCAAAATCGTCAGCTCCTTTTCAATCGCCCGCTGCAAACTCGCCGTGCATTTCCAATCGCCGCACATATACAGCGAGCCTGTCGCCTTGAGCTTCTTGCAAACAGCAGGAAACCACGAGGAAAGATATTCGTCGTACGCTTCCTGTGAGCGCGCCTGAAACGTAACGCCAGCAAAATCTTTTCTGAGATTATACGGCGGGTCGATGATGATTAAATCGGCGAACTCGTCGGGAAGATAGCGCAGAGCCTCAATCGTGTCGCTGTGAATCGTCTTGTCCAAAATATCCGCCGCGCCGAGCTGCTTTTTTTCTTGAGAAAGAGAATTGAGTAGAAAATCTATAGAAAAAATCTTTTGAGAAAGCCGCACTCTTTCCTCGTCAGTCAAGAAAATCGTGCGGTTATTCTTCGCCCTCTTTTTTGTGTCTTGCATCTGCTGTTTCCATTGCAAAAAATTTTAATCTTCTTGGGGTGAGTTTTTACATCGCGCCGAATTTCTTTTTCATCTCTTCCAAAATATTGTGCGCGGTAATGCTGTCCACTTCTTTCGGCGGCTCGTGATATTGCACCAGATTCGCGGGGATTTCGTCGAGAAATCGGCTCGGCGTCGCGTCAATCTGCGCTTGCATACGCCGTCGGTGCTGGCACGAAGACAAAATCAGCCGATTGCGCGCCCGTGTAACCGCCACATAAAAAAGCCGCCTCTCCTCCTCAATCGCCTCTTCTCTCTCTTCCTCAATCGACCGCTGGTGCGGAATAATTCCCTCCTCCACACCCGCGATAATCACGACAGGGAACTCCAAGCCCTTGCTCGCGTGAATCGTCATCAAGTTCACCGTGCCTTTGTTCGTGTCGTTCTCCATATCGTCGCGGCTAAGGAGCGTAATGCGGTTGAGATAGGTATACAGGCTCGTATCCGTGTTGTCGGGATTGTTTTCCCAAATGTCCATCGAATTGATAAGGCTTTCGATATTGTGCATTTTGTATCGCGCCGCCTTTTCGCTCTTCGGATTGTCGCTGATGAGATGCCCCCAGTAATCGATTTGGTCAACAAACGCCCGCACCTTTTTCGACAGCCCTCGCCCAGAAAGCATTTGCTTTTGCCCCTCGATAATATTGAAGAAATCCTCAAAATCCGCCTTTGCCTTATCGCTCACAGGACATTCCTCAGCAGGAGCGTGAATAATCGCGTCAATCGCCTGCCACAGCGACACGTCCATTCGCTTTGCCACCTCGTTCATCGCCTCGATTGTTACGCGCCCGATACCCCTGCGCGGCGTGTTGATAATGCGCAAAAGGTTCACGTCGTCGTCGTGGTTGGCAATCACGCGCAGATAGCTGATAATGTCTTTGATTTCCTTGCGCTGAAAAAAACTCGTGCCGCCGCTCATCGTGTAAGGAATATTGTTTTCAAGAAACGCCTCCTCAATCGCGCGGCTCTGCGTATTTGCGCGCATTAGAACACCGAAATCGCTGTACGGACGCTTTTCCTCCATCGAAATGCCTTGAATGCTCTCCACGATAAAATCCGCTTCCGCCGTTTCGTTTTCGGGCATAAAAATCTCAATCGGTCGCCCGTTGCCGTTGCCGCTCCACAGCGATTTATCTTTGCGGTTCGTGTTGTGGCTGATAACGCCGTTCGCCGCCGCCAAAATCGTCCCCGTCGAGCGATAATTCTGCTCAAGACGGATTTCGATGACGTTGGGAAAATCCTTTTCAAAATTGATGATATTCTGATAATCTGCGCCGCGCCACGAATAAATACTTTGGTCGTCGTCGCCTACCACCGCAATGTTTTTGTCGGCGAGCAATCGCATCAACTCATATTGCTGGTGGCTCGTGTCCTGAAACTCGTCAACCATAATGTAGCGGAAACGCGCACGGTATTGAGCCAAAATGTCGGGGTGCTCCTTAAAAAGCCGAATCGGCAGCGTGATTAAATCATCAAAATCCACCGCGTTAAAGAGCTTCAAGCCCTCTTGATAGCCCTCGTACAATTCTTTATAAATGCGTGTTTCTCTGTCCCAGTCCTTGCGCCCCGTTTTGATGTCGGAAAACAGCGTGCCGATTTTGTAGATGTCCATCGAATCCGCGCTGTATTTGAGTTCCCTCCCCGTTTCCTTGATGAGCGAATTGCGGTCGGTTTCGTCGTAAATCGAAAAGTTGCTTCGCCAGCCGAGAGAGTCGATGTGTTGCCGCAAAATGCGCACACCGAATGCGTGGAACGTGCTCACCGTGAGCGCCTGCAATTTTTTCTGCGTGAGGTCTTTGACGCGCTCTTCCATTTCTCTGGCGGCTTTGTTGGTGAACGTGAGGGCAAGAATCGCGCTTTGCGGAATCCCCATTTCAAGCATATGCGCAATGCGGAACGTGATGACTCTAGTCTTTCCGCTGCCCGCGCCCGCAATAATCAAAATCGCGCCGTCGATGGTCGAAGCGGCTTTATATTGTTCTGGATTCAATTCTTTTTGTAAGTCAAGCATAATTTGTATATTCTACAAAGCGAACGAAATCCGCGCAATACATTTTCGGCGGTGTGATTTGCGTGCCAAAGCTCACCAAACGGATTGGTCGGCTTATTTTCCCGCGGAAATGCCTAAAAACAAAAGTGAAACTGCTCATTTCCTGCGGAAATTGCTAGAAACACTTGTGAAAGTGCTCATTTCCAAAAAACAATGCGCAGAAACACACGCGGGGGCAGGTTTTGACAGAAAAACTCGGTGGAATCAATGGGCTTAAGCCAATTGTCAACACTGCGGAGGTGAGGAAGCTATCGTGTCAACGCAGAGAAGGCAGAAAAAGATTCCCGCATCAAGTGCGGGAATGACACAGGCTCAGCCTGACTTAAAAAATGCAATCGCGGGAAGATAATTCACGCTTTTTCCTCGCTAAGCGGCGCGCATACGATGTGTTCCACTTGCTGAGGGATTTTTGCAAGCTCTTCTTTTGAAAGCCCCGCGGTTTCAATCGGGTCGTGAATGATGAGCTTGACGTGCTGTCCTTTTTGGATTTTCTTTTTGCCCTCAAAAATGCGCCATGTGCCGTCAATCGTGAACGGAACAATCGGCGCGCCCGACATAAACGCCAGCTTGAAGCTGCCCGCCTTGAATTCGCGGTGCGGACCGCCCTTGCTTCGCGTGCCCTCGGGGAAAATCACCTGCGAATATCCCTTTTTCACGCCCTCGGCAGCGTCGTGGATTGCCTGAATGGATTTGCGCGGGCTTTTTCGCTCAATGAACGTGCACTGCAAAAGCCGCATCCAGTCGGCGAGCAGCGGGATTTTGCCCAGCTCTGCCTTTGCCACGAACGTCATCGGCTTATTCACAAAGCCGAACAACAGCGGAATGTCCATATTTCCCTGATGATTGCCGATAAACACAACCGCACGGTCAGCGGGGATTTTCTCCGCTCCCTCAATGTCCACGGTTGCTTTTGCCACATCGGAAAAAACAAAGCGCGCCCATTTCGGCACAATATCAAACACGATTTGGTCTCGTCCTGTGATGTCGCCTGCGCGGTCAGCCTTGAGCGCGAGTTTTCGCAGACGGTTCTTGGAAAGCATATAACACGCAATGCGTATAAGCGAAATTTGAGTCTCAAACATACCGCTATTGTAGCGCGGGATTTGTTTTTAATAAAGATACTTTTGAAAATTTTGCACGTTCACACTTTTTTCGCCAATGACAAAAAACAAGGGGCGTTAAGCCCCCTGCATTGTGCTATTGAAAAAAAATCTGCCTTTTAGTCGATAACGTCCATTCGCTCAACGTCTTTTTCGTAGTCAACGCCGTCAACCGCAAAGCCGTTGATATTCAAGAAATCCTTTTGAATGCCAGCAAGGTCGATAACGTCGGCAACATTGCCCTCGTTGACCTTCGCCATAAGCTCATCGACTTTCGCCTGCACGTCGGGCAAAAGTTCCCAATCGTCGATACGGATTCTGCCCTCGTTATCGGTCGGGACAACGCCGTCCGCAGTGTAAAGCCGCTCGCTAAAGAGACGTTCCATCTGCTCAATACAGCCCTCGTGATTTCCCTTTTCTTTCATCACCTTGAACAAACAGCCCAAATACAGCGCGATAATCGGGATAACCGCACTTGAACGCGTAATTAAGCCCTTGTTCACGCTAATCCACGCCGCTCCGCCGTTTTCTGCGAGCTTTTTGCTGATTGAACGAGCGTGCGCTTCGAGGTCTTTTTTCGCCAAACCGATTGTGCCATCGCGATAAATCGGGTGCGAGAGCTTTGGTCCGATGTACGAATATGCCACGCTCTTGCAGTTTTCGTCGATGAGGTCTGCGCCTTTGAGTGCGTCAATCCATCGCTCCCAGTCTTCGCCGCCCATAACTTTAATCGTGTTCAAAATGTCTGCGCCCTCTGCAATCGGTGCAACCATTTCGCCCGTGAGCTTGCCGCTCATCATATCAAGCGATGCGCCCTTGTATTCCTGCCCGACCGCCTTGATGACAGAGCGATACAGCACTTTTGTGTCAGGGTCTGTGCGAACAGGGCTTGCAAGAGAGTAAACGATGAGGTCGAACTTCACGCCCCATTCTTTCGCCTTTTCGATAACAGCTTCTCGGCACTCGTCGCTGAATGCGTCCATATTGAACGTGAACGACTTCAAGCCCGCTTTCTGTGCCTCGCGGTCAAATGCGAGATTGTTATAGAATCCCGGAGTGCCAGCCTTTTTCTCGCTTGCTTCTTTCTCGAACGAAACGCCGATTGTGTCCGCTCCGTATTCAAACGCTGCGGCAATGCGGCTCGCTAGTCCGTACCCCGTTGAGCAGCCGAGCACAAGCGCAGTTTTCGGGGCTTTTCCGCCCTCTTTCGCGCTCTTTACACCGCGGGCGGCTTTTTTAGAAAGCGCGTAATCAATCTGTCTTTGCGTATCTTTTGCACAGCCGACGGGGTGCGCGTTGATACAAATGTTTGAACGAACCATTGGTTTAATGACCATACATATCTCCTTTAGGTCTTTGAGAGTATCACTTTTATAGAATACTTTTCTTTAGAGAACTCGTCAATGACTGTTGCTCTTGAGTGCGCACTTCAAGCGCGATATACTCTTTTTGTATGGGAAAGATTTTGTTTATTGACGTGGACGGCACGCTGGTCGATTACCGCAATAATCTGCCAGCGTCTGCGGTTGAGGCGATTCGTCGGGCGAGAGCGAACGGACATCGCGTGTATATTTGTACGGGGCGGAGCAAAGCGGAGGTGTATCAAAACATTTGGGACATCGGTCTTGACGGAATGATTGGCGGAAACGGAAGTTATGTGGAAGACGGCGGCAAGGTGGTGCTTCACAGGCTTATTACGGAGGCGCAGTGCAAAAACATCGTGGATTATCTTCATTCCGCCTGTCTTGCGTTTTATTTGGAGAGCAACAGTGGGCTTTTTGCAAGCGAAACCTTTGAGAGCGACGCTGAGGAGGCAATCAGGCGATACAGTGCGCGAAAAGGCAAGGGCGAGGCAATGACGGTGCGGCAGGCGTTTCCAGAGATGATTTTCGGCGGCAATTTGTATCGAAACGATGTGAACAAAGTAAGTTATGTGCTTAAATCGTACGCGGATTTTGAAAAGACTGCGGCGCAGTTTCCCGAAATGCAGCATGGAACGTGGGGCGGGGAGGGCGAGACGGCTCTTTTTGGCGACATCGCTCTGAAAAATATCACCAAGGCGAGCGCGGTGAGAGCGTTGCTTTCGGCGGTGGGCGCGAATAAAGGCGATACGATTGCGTTCGGCGATGCGAAAATAGATATTCCGCTGTTTGAGTGCTGTGCGATTTCGGTGGCGATGGCTTCAGGCGGCGAAGAGGCGAAAAAAGCGGCGACGTTCGTAACCGACGGCGTGGAAAACGACGGGCTTTTTAATGCCTTCGTGCGCCTCGGTTTGATATAAGATTGGACACCCCAATCTAGTTAAGATTGGACACCTCAATCTTATAAGGTTGAATGCTCCAATCGGATAAGGCTGCAGGGAATCATCAAAGCGAGATTAGCCGTGTGCGTTTGCTTTGATGGTTTGGCACTCGTACAACAGCGCGTTGCAGATTGCCGCCGCCACGGTGCTTCCGCCCTTTCGCCCGCGGGCAACGATGTGCGGAATCGGTGAGCGCAAAATCAATTCCTTGGATTGCACCACGTTCACAAATCCCACCGGTACGCCGATGACGAGCGCGGGCGCAAAAATCCCCGCATTTGCAAGCCGATGCAGTTCAATCAGTGCCGTTGGCGCATTTCCGCAGGCAAAAATGACGTTCTCGCTGTTTTTGCCGAAAAGTCGGGCGGCTTTTTCCACGCTTGCCGTCGCCCGCGTTGTGCCGTGTGCCGCCGCGGCTTGTGCCACATCGCTGTCTTTCATAAAACACTGGCAATCCGCTCCCAGCGCGGCAAGCGCACGTTTATTTATCCCCGATTTTGCCATTTCGGTGTCGGTAACGATAATCGCATTGCCGCCGAGCAGGATTTTGTGCGCCGTTTCAATCGCGCTGGCAGAAAAAACAAGATTTTCGGCAAAATCAAAATCCGCCGTTGTGTGAATCACGCGCTTTACAATCGATTCGGTGCTTTTGGGAAGCGAAATTCCGCGGTTTTCAAGCTCCGACGCGATGATTTCAAAACTTTTTCGCTCAATATCGGCAGGTTTTACTATTTCAATGTGCTGTTCCATACAAAATTCCCCGTTTAATATTCAATTCCTTCGCGCGCGCTCACCCCGCAATCAAAAGGATGCGCAATTTTTTTGAATTCGGTGCAATAATCTGCCGATTTCACAAAAAGTTCGCTCGGATTTCGCCCCGTTATCACGATTTCCACGTTTTCGGGCTTATGTTCCAAGAATTTTTGCACCAGCGAATGATTTATCAGATTTTCGTTCCACGCCGCGCATAATTCGTCCAAAATCAAAAGCTCGCAAAAGCCCGCTCGTGCCGCACTCACCGCGCTCATAAAGTTTTTGTCAGACAGCATTTTCGTCTTTTCGCGCTCCTCTGCGGTCATCTGGAAAGAAAAATGCGCGCCGCATTTCCCGCGCAAAATCGTAACGCCCGCGAATGACCCCAATAACTGCATTTCGCCGCTCGCACGGTTTTTCAAAAACTGCACGATAAACACCGACATTCCCGCGTTTATCGCCCTGAGCGCAAGCCCCGCCGCCGCAGTGGTTTTGCCCCTTCCGTCGCCGAAATACAAATGCGTGAACCCTCGCCGTTTTATATCATTTTCTGCCATTACAACCCCGCGATTTTGTAGATTTCTGCCATATCCAGCGATTTTCGCACACCGTCCGCGAGCAATGTGTATTGCTTTTCTTTCCACTCCGCATAACTTTCCGCTTTTTCTGCGATTTTTAGCGAGAATCGCTCTGAAAGTGCAGAAATTAGCGCGTTTGTTACGTCATCGCTGTCAAAAAAGCCGTGAATATACGTTCCGAACACAAAATTTTGTGCTATTCCATGAAAATTATCGCCGATAGTTGATTTTCCCGAGTGAATTTCGTAGCCTGCATACTGTTTTTTTGCAATACAGGCAAAAAAATCAGTGAATTGTGGTGTTTTTCCTTCCGTTCTGGATAATGTTTTGCCTTTTTCCATTGCTGTTTCAAAATCCAAAAAGCCAAAGCCGTATTCTTCGCGTGGCGTTTCGCTTTCAACACCGTTGTAATCGCCTATTTTAACGCCAAGCATTTGAAAACCGCCGCAAATGCCAATGATGAGCGTGTTTTTTGCATAAAAATGCTGGATAACGCTGAAAATACCCGTTTTTTTTAGGAAAATCAAGTCGGAAATCGTATTTTTTGTGCCGGGAATGATGATTATGTGCGGAGAAAATGATTCCAGCGCTGATTTTTCAGCAATATAGCGCACATTACAGTCATTTCTTCGCTCAAACGGAGCAAAATCCGTAAAATTCGACAAATGCGGAAGCCGAATGACCGCGATTTTTATCGGCGCATTTGGATTTTTCTCTGTTTCCAGCCTCATTGCAAGCGAATCCTCGTCGTCAAGGCTGACGTTCAGCATCGGAACAACGCCCAGCACGCGCTTTTGCGTGAGTTTTTCAATATCGCGGATTCCTGATTCAAGCAGTTTTTCGTCGCCGCGGAATTTGTTGATAACCAGCCCTTTGACAAGGCTTTTTTCGTCGTCATCGAGCAGCGAAACCGTGCCGAAAAGCTGGGCAAACACGCCGCCGCGGTCAATGTCTGCCGCCAAAATGACGGGGGCGCTGATTTTTTTTGCAAGCCCCATATTCACGATGTCGTCGGCTTTCAAATTGATTTCCGCAGGACTGCCCGCGCCCTCAATCACGATAATATCGTTTTCTGCGGCAAGATTTTGCAGACTTTCAAGCACAATCGGCAGTAAATCTTTCTTTTTTCTGAAAAAATCTTTTGCAGTCATATCCGCAATCGCTTTGCCGCGAACGATAACTTGACTTGAATTGACGCCGGTGGGCTTTAGAAGCACGGGATTCATTCTCGTGTCGCCCAAAATCCCCGCCGCTTCCGCCTGCATTGCCTGCGCTCGTCCCATTTCGCCGCCGTCCGCGCCGACTGCGCTGTTGAGCGCCATATTCTGCGCCTTGAACGGAGCGACTTTCAGCCCGTCTTCGCGGAAAATCCTGCACAGCGCGGCGACCAAAAACGATTTTCCCGCATTGCTCATCGTTCCTTGCACCATCAAAAAACGGCAGGGCTTTTTTTCGGCAAAAACCGCCTTCATCGCGTTGATGAGAGCCGCATTTTCTGAGTGCGTTTTCACCGCAATTCTGAAATATCCCGCGCCAAGCCCGCGATAATCGGTGCAGGAGCGAATCAAAAAGCCGCGCTGCAAAAGCTGCTCTTTGAGGTCAAACCGAGCGCGAAACAGCAAAAAATTTGCCTTGCCAACAGGGTGTTTTATGCCGATTTTTTGAAGTTCCGACAAAAGAAAATCACGCTCGTTTTTGATGAGCGAAAACAGCCGTTTTTCATAATCAGAATCGCTCAACGCCGCGACAGCCGCTATTTGTGCGGGAGTTGAAACCGCCCACGGAAGCCCTGCCGCGTTGATTTTTTGCGCCATTTTTTTGCTGGAACAAATCGCAAATCCCGCTCGCAGCCCCGCCAGCGCGTAAAATTTGGTAAATGCGTTGATGATGGTAACATTTTTGAGATTTCCGCTGTTAATTTCGGCACAAAGATGGTGCACCGTTTTTTGCGAATATGCATCAAATTGGCTAAAACACGCATCTAAAATCAATTCTGTTCCTGTTTCTTCGCATTTTTCCGCGATTTTCATCAAAAAATCTTCTGATAAAACCGCTCCTGCTGGATTTGATGGCGAGCAGATAAAAAAAACATCAATATTTTCAGTATTTGGAACATCTTTTAACTCGAAATCATCATTTTCTGTGGCAAAAATGCTTAAAATGTGTGCAATCCCTGCTTTTTCGAGTGCATTTCGGTATTCGCTAAACGCTGGCTCTGCAATAAGGGCTGTTTTGGCGCGAAAACATTGCGCAATGCGAAAAATGATGTCCGTCGCCCCTGCACCGCACGCAATCATATCTTCACAGACACCGTATTTTGTTGCAATAGCAGATTTTAGCGCACTGCATTCTGCGTCTGGATACACCGAAAGCGTCGTTTCATCGGAAAGTGAATCGAGCAGCGCTTTTTTTGCTTTTTCACCCAGTCCGAGAGGGCTGGTGTTTGCAGAAAAATCCGCTATCAGTTTCTTTCCGTATTGCTTTTCATACGAATAAATGTCTCCGCCGTGAAAAGTCATAGATTTCTCCTCATTTATTTTTGTTGCAATAAAAATAATGCTATGGCAAAGAATATGCTAAGAATGATAGCCAAGAGCATATATGTCCAGCGCATAAGCGAAATAGCGCGAAAAATATCATCAGATTCTTCTGTTCGTAGACTATCGCCGATAAATGGTTTTTCTTCAAGAATATTCTCATAAAACGCATTTCCTGCAAGCCGAAGTCCGAGCGCACCAGCCATAACGGATTCTGTTTGCGCAGAATTAGGACTCGCGTGGTTGAATCGGTCGCGCAAAAAAATGCGCAGTGCGTTTTTGTAATCATAGCGGAGAAGAAATGCGGCAAAAATCATCAGCAGCGCTGAAATTCGGGCGGGCAAAAAGCACAAAAAGTCGTCAGCGCGGGCGGCAATCATTCCAAAATGGCGATAGCGCTCGTTTTTGTAGCCAATCATACTGTCCATTGTGCTTGCAGCCTTAAAAAAAAATGCGGCAGGAACCCCGCCGAAAAAAAGCGCAAGAAGGGGCGCAATTACGCCGTCTGTCGTGTTTTCTGCCACGGTTTCCACGGTTGCGCGGATAATGCCTTTTTCGTCCAGTTTTTCCACATCGCGCCCCACAATGCGCCCAACCGCTTTTTGCGCTGTTTTCACATCTTGTTTCAGTGCAGTGTGTACGTTTTTTGCTTCTTTTGAAAGGCATTTTGCCGCAAGACATTGTTCCGCCCACACTAATTCGAGCACGAATGACGCAATGACAGAAATTTTTTGCAGCAAAAAAAGGATTGCGAACGAAAAAAGCGCGGAAAAAACTGCAACGATGAGCCATAAAATGCCGCCGCCGATTTTTTCTGCGCGCGATGTTTTGGGAAGTCTGCTGCGGATTTTTTTTTCCAAAAAAGCAACGAGTTTTCCCATAAAAACAACGGGGTGCGGCACAAATTCGGGGTCGCCTAAAATCGCGTCGAGCACGATTGCAAGGGCAACAACAAGAAATTGATGCAAAACAAAATTCACAGTTCAACTTCCTCAAACCGATAGGCACCGTGTGCGGTTCGCCACTCAAAATAGCCTTTGCGCGTAACGGCGAATCGCTCTAAAAGCGCGTTGATGGTACCGCCGTGGCATACAATCGGGATTATCTCTCCGTTCTGCCATTTTTCACTGTCTGCAAGATTTTTCAGCGCATTGCAAATCCTGTTTGAAAATCCAGCCTTGTCTTCGCCCAAAAACAAAGCGCTGTCGGGGCATTTGGTTTCACAGCCGCTTTCTACCCACGCCCGATAGTGTTCGCCGAGCGCTGTTTTTTCCATTTCTGCTGCATTTTTTCCCTCGAATGCTCCAAAAGACATCTCTCTAAAATCAGGAACAATCTGTTTTGGATTGTCGGGGAACAAAATTTGGGCAGTTTCTTGCGTTCGTTGCAAGGGAGAAACGTAAATTTTTGATTTATTCGCTAAAATATGCATAAAAGCCGCGGATTCTGGCGTATTTTTTAACGAAATCAGTGATTTTTTTTCGTTTTCGATTTCATTTCGCCCAATTTCGCACAGTTTTTCATCTGTTGCGCCAATATATCGCTTAATGACATTGCCCGCTGTTGAGCCGTGCCGAAACAAAAACAGAACGATTTTCATATTAAAGTTGTCCTTTTATGACGCGAGGGATTCCGCAAACCATTTGAACCACAACGTCTGCGGTTTCGGCAAGGCGTATTGAAAGCCGTCCTGCCGCTTCTCTGTGCGCGCGGACGTGTTTGTCCAGCGGCAAAATGCCGCAGCCGATTTCGCTTGCAATCACGATTTTGTGCCGTTTTATGATGTCAAAAATGGCTTCACTGTTCTTTTCGTAATCGCTGACAATAACGTCCGTTATGGTAAAAATGTCGCTTTCGGCGCATTTCATCGTTCTTCGGGCAAATTCGTGTTTGCCGCTCGCGTACCCGCCAATGATAAAAAGCATAGTTCCTCCCTATAAAAATTGATTTCCGATTACACACGCCAAAAGCGCAAGCAGTTCGGTGATTTGCAAAAAAGCGCCCGCGAGGTCTCCGGTGATTCCTCCGAAAATCCGCATCGAGAATGCGTAATACAGCGCAAAATTGGCAATGCACGGCAGAATTACCGTCAATGCTGTTGTGCCGAAAACGGCAATCAGCAATGCGCTCAATATAAAAAATCCGGACGCATTGACGATTTTGACCGCGGATTTTGCGCTTGAATCTGAAAATGTTTTTGCCAGTCCCGAGTTTTTTGCGCACGGAAAGACTGCGACAGCAAGCGCAGAAAGCTGCCGTTCCAACACAAAAACAGCGCAAAACGGCACAATCTGCTGTAATTCCGCGCAGGTTGCAAAATAAAGCAAAAAATACAGTGCGCAATAAATGATAGCAAATGCACCCGCGTGGCTGTCTTTCATAATTTCAAGTTTTCGCTCGCGGCTTGCGTGGCTAAAAAAAGCATCGCACGTATCGCACAAGCCGTCAAGGTGAATCCCGCCGGTAACAAGCACAGGAATCGCTGTTAAAAGCGCCGCGCGCAGAATGGGCAGTGCGGAAAACAGCGAAAATGCAGCGAAAAATAAGGTCGCCGACACCGCGCCCACGAGCGGAAATGCGCATAAAAGGTATCGCAGATTGTGTTCGTTCCAATCATCTGCTTTGAGCGGCATCGGAATTGCACTGAACATTGAAAACGCGATTGCGATGGTTTTGAGCGCGGTCATTCTTGTGTTTGCACATCGGTGCGATAAAACTCTGAAAGCGCGCTGACAAGGTATTCCACGTCTTTTGCGCCTGCGCTTTCCATCGGAGAATGCATTGCCCATTGCGCCAATCCGATGTCCACCGTTTTGAGCGAAACGTGCGCCGTGCTGATATTGCCGAGTGTGGAGCCGCCTGCAATGTCGGAGCGATTGGTAAAAATCTGATATGGAACGTCTGCATTTTTGCAAATCGCTTCAAAAATAGCGGCAGAAACGGCGTCTGTCGTGTATTTTTGCGCCGCATTGAACTTGATGACGATTCCGTTATTCAGCGCTGGGCGGTTCACGGGGTCGGCTTTGTCTGCAAAATGGGGGTGTGCCGCGTGCGCATTGTCTGCACTCACCATAAAACTTTGCGCAATTTCGGTGTAATAATCCTCTGAATCCCGCCCCAGCGCGCTGTTTATGCGGCGAAGCGTGTGCTCCAAAAACGTGGAATCTGCGCCCTGCTGTGTTCCGCTGCCCACCTCTTCGTTGTCAAAAACTGCAAGCACCGTTGCATTTCCCGCGGGATTTTCCGCCTGAATAAACGCTTGAGCCGACGCATAAGCACATTCCAAATCATCGAGCCGCGGACTTGCGATAAACTCATTGTCTGCGCCCCAGAACGTGCCTCTGTCGCGGTTGTACAAAAACAAATCCGCCGACGAAATGCGCTCTTTTTCAATACCCGCATTTTCAGCAACGATGTCTGCAAGTGTTGTTCCGCCCGCCAAAGAAAGCACGGGAAGCATATCGTTTTGCACCGTATATTTTGTGCCAGAATTGGCGTCCCGATTCATATGAATGGCAAGATTGGGAATCAAAAGCAAATCTCTGTCGATATTCACCAGTTTTTGCTTGAGCAAAACGCGCCCTGAATCGCGCTCGGCGATGGCAATTCTGCCCGCAACCGAAAGCGGTCGGTCAAACCACGGCGCGCACAGCATTCCGCCGTATTTTTCCACATTCAAAACCGTGCAACTGAGCGATTTTATCTCGGGATTTTCTTTCACCTTGAACGACGGAGAATCGCTGTGGCTTGCGGTTATCAAAAAAGAACGAAAATCGGCGGCGGGGATTTTGAATGCAATCAAAGCCGAATTGTTTCTGGTAACGAAATAGTTTTTGCCTGCTTCGATTTCCCATTTTTTGCTTTCCAAAAGCTCGCAGAATCCGTTTTCCAAAAGACTCGTTTTCAGATTGTGAATTGCGTGAAAACTTGTCGGCGAGCGGGCAATAAAGTCCATCATTTTTTGCGCAGTTTCATTTTTTTTCATCATATTTTCTCCGGTTTGGATTATAGCATATTTTCTGAAAATGAAAAAGCCAGAAATCACGAACGAGAAATCTGGCTTTAGTAAGGAGGTAAAAATATGCAAAAGAAAAGCAGAAGTATTTGGGCGACGGAAAAAGAGGAGGATAAAACTGTCGCTACAAAACATCGACTTTCTTATACGTTTTTATTCTAATACACTTGAAAATAAAAAACAAGAAATCTTTAGGATTTTTTTTTGTTTTTTTCAAAAATTTTTGCAAAAAAGGAATGTGCAGACGTATGCAATCATTCCTTTTTTCTTTCCTAATAGCGATTGTCTTGGCGCTCTGTTTGCTTGTTGAATCGCGGACGGGCGGCGCGCGGTTTTTCTTCGGCGATATTTACGCGCACCTTTCTGCCGTCGAGTTCTTTGCCGTTAAGTGCGGCAATAGCGGCATTTGCGCTGCTGTCTTGTGCAAATTCTACAAACCCGAAGCCTTTGGACTGCTCGGTGAATCGGTCTTTTATAACCACGGCTGACACAATTTCTCCATACTGGGAAAAAACGCTCGCAAGCGTTTCCTGCGACGTGGCATAATTCAAGTTTCCAACATAAATCTTCTTTGACATATAAAAATCCTTGTACGAAATTTTTTTCATCTTTCATTTCGTCTTTTTTACGCTACACTATCGACCGCGGCGTGTCAAGCAAAATCAATAAAACTAAAAAGAGGCACAGATGACTTTTTGCGAAAAATGATTTATGATTTTCGTATGCTAAAAGAAGAAATCAAAGACCAAACGACGGTCAATCAGCTTTCAAAAATCGAAAAGGACGGACTGACGATGTTCGTTATGGCAGACGGGCGTATTCGCGGCGCGTTTTTGGGCGGCACGGCTCTGGTGAACCAAATGCGCGCTCAGCACAAAACGGGAATCCTTGAAACGTATGTGCTAGGTCAGGCGTGTTTGTGCTCTGCGCTTTTGATTCCCACGATGAAGGGGCGCGAGCATCTTACGTTCCGCTACGAAACAAACGGTGCGTCTCACGGATTTTGCACCGAGGCAGACAGCACGGGCTATGTGCGCGGCTACTTGCTCGACGACAGAATCCCGGTGGAAAAGCCGCTGGAAAGCTGGGATTTATCCCCGTTTTTCGGCGACGGCACGGTGTCTATCAGCCGAATCGGCGAAGGTATGCGACAAGCGCAGACGGGCACGACGGACATCATTTTTAAGAACATCGCGAAAGACCTTGCGTATTATTTTCAGCAGAGCGAGCAGACGCAGACCGCATTTAACACGTCGATTCAGATGGATAAAGAAGGGCGCGTCGTGGGGGCGGGCGGAATGTTTCTGCAGATGATGCCGTTCGCGGGCGGCAAGCGAAAGAGCGCGCAGACGAGCGACAGCGGCGAAGATTCATTCACCGAGGCGGACAATGACGCGCTGCTTTCCCGCGTGGAAATGGCGTTTAAGGCGATGCCGTCTATCGGGCAGTGGATTTCGGAGGGCGGCAAGCGCGAAGATGCGGTCATCGGGCTGTTCCGCGAGTTCGAGCCAAAAATAGTGTACGACCGAAGCATCGTGTTCGATTGCCCGTGTTGCGAAGAGAATTTTGTGCGCGCAATCAAAAATATGGGCAAAGCGGAGCTGGACGACATAATTGCGCACGACAAAGACCCGATTGAAGTAACCTGCAATCACTGCGGAAGCGTCTACCATATCCCCAAATCAAAATTAACTGAATAGCGTTTTTTAAGGTGCTGCACAATCTGACGGAATGAGTAGCGCCTTTTTTTGCGATTTTTTTTTAATCTTAAACTCCAAAAGGCAGAAAGTAGTTGCGGCGAGGCTTTTGGAAAACTCCAAAAGGCAGAAAGTAAGTGCGGCGAGGGTTTTGGAAAACTCCAAAAGGCAAAAAGTAGTTGCGGCGAGGGTTTTGGAAAACTCCAAAAGGCAGAAAGCAAGTGCGGTGAGGCTTTTGGAAAACTCCAAAAGGCAGAAAGTATTTGCGGTGAGGCTTTTGGAAAATCCCAAAAGGCAAAAAGCAAGTGCGGCGAGGTTGCGGGAGTTTTGCCGTTTCCTCATCGCGCGTGAACTCTTGTGTAAATTCTTTTTGCGAAAATCCGATAATAACAAATGTGAAAAATCTGACAGTTCTTTTTGCAGGAAATGAAAATTCGCACCAATCAGACGCGCTTTTTGACGGAAAATCCGCTTTTTCGCGCGCGGTTTCTTGGGCGGAATCTATAGACGAAATCGGTGAAATTGAGACGGCGAGCGGACGGCGCGAAAAAATGGAAAACGCGGTCGCGGTGTTTTGTTCTTCGCGCACAAAATCGTTTGTTGAGAGCGAAACGCAGGGAAAAAATATACGCATTGCCGAGAATGCAGAGTGGACGATTCATTCTCTGCTTGCTTCAATGGCGGCTCAAGCGAGCGCGGCGGGGGCGGATACGGTGCTTTTTGCGTTTGCGGATTGTCCGTTTTTGAATAAAGCGCTTACGGCGGAAATCGTGGAAACGCACAAAAAATATGCCGCTGAATACACGTTTGCCGACGGCTATCCCGAGGGCTTTGCTCCCGAGGCGATTGATGCAGGCGCGCTTTCTCTGCTTGCGTCTCTTTCGGCGGCGGACGCTCTTCAAAAGGAAGTCGGCGCAAAAAAAGTGAGCCGAGACGCGATTTTTTCGGTGATGAAAGGCGACATCAATGCGTTTGAGATTGAAACGGTGATTGCTCCGCGCGATTTTAGGCAGTATCGGCTTCGTTTTGCCTGCGATTCCAAGGCGAATGCGTCGGTGTGCGCTTCTCTTTTTGCTTCAAGCGATTTTTGCGATGACCCCGTTTTGCTTTCACAGCGCGCAGTGCAGAATCCGCGGATTTTGCATTCGCTTCCCGCATTTTATCGCGTGGGGCTTACCGAGGCGATGGACAGCGACGATGTGTTTGCGCTTTATCCGAATGTCTACAAAAAAATGCACGGCGTTTTTCCGCGCGAGGACAAAAATGCGCGCGAAATGCCGTTTGACCGATTCCAAAAACTCATCGGCGATATTGCTTCTTTTTCGGAAACGGCGGTGGTTGCGCTGTCGGCGGGCGGAGAGCCGCTCAAATACAGTGCGTTTGAAAAAGCCGTGGAAACGGTGCTGCAGTACGCTGGATTGTCGGTGTTGATTGAAACGTCGGGGTATGCTGTTACGGAAGAGCTGGCGCAAAGCATTTCGCGCATTGCCGAAAACGCACCGAAGAGAACGGGCGAGTGGGCTGCGGTGATGTGGATTGTGAGCGTGGACGCGGCAGATGCGGCGATGTATGCAAAAATGCACCTGAATGCGCCTGAAAATGCGTTTGAGCGGGCAAAAAATGCGGTGGGGATTTTGGCAAAGCATTTCGGGAAAAATGTGTATCCGCAGTTTTTGCGTGTGAACGAAAACGAAGAGCAGCTTGAGGCGTTTTTTCGGTTTTGGAAAAGGGGCGAGAGTCCGAGTTTGGGAAACGTCCTTGTGCAAAAATACGATTACGGCTGTGCGTTTTTGCGCGAAAACAAGCCGGCGGATTTGTCGCCGCTGGAGCGATTTCCGTGCTGGCACGTGCGAAGGGATTTTACGGTGCTTTCGGGCGGAGAAGTTCCGATGTGCCCGGAATGGCTCTCTGAAAGTGATTTTGTTGGCAATGCGTTTGAGCAGAATATCGGCGATTTGTGGGAAAAATCCGTGCCGCTGCTTGAGGCGCATGTGAAAAAATGCTATTCGGAAAAATGTTCTGCGTGTGATGAATTCTATACCTTTAATTTTTAATGAACGTCAAATAAAGCGGACTTCTCTTGGCGGCGTTGTGGACAAAGACGGCGCAAAAATGCCGGTAAGTGCGGTGCTTCTGTCGCGCGGGGGCAATCATTATCGTATAAAAATGCTCAATGTGCTTTTGCAGTGCGGTTTTGAGTCCATCATTTCTATTGAAACCGACCCCGAAAGCTACAACATTGAAAATATGTCGGCGCGCTATCCAACGGTTAAGTTTGTGGTCACGCTCGAAAAAATTACGGTGGGCGAGATGGTGAATATCGGCATTGCCGAAAGCAGCGCAGACACGGTGTTCGTGATTTGGGATGACGTTAAGTTCAGCGCAGGAATGCTTTCGCCGCATTTGGCAATTCGGCTGTCTGCTCAAAATCAATATTGCATCGTGCCGCGCTTGATTACCAAAATACAGGGAATGCCGGTTTTGACTTCCCCTGCGGCTGAGTCGTCCAAATTTCAGGTTTTGCGCAAATCTTCCGTGTCGGACGGAGAGCCGACGCTGTATCCGTTTGATTTTGTGGGGCTTTTTAACCGCCAGCGATTTATGACCCTCGGCGGCTACGATTACACGATTGATGCTCCGTATTGGCAGAATCTGGATTTAGCGGTGCGTTCTTGGCTGTGGGGCGAAAAAACCACGGTTTCTACGGCATTCCAGTTGTGCTACGAAGACTCGCTTCCCGTGGAAGACCATACGGCGAATTTGAGCGAATTGCGGTTTTACTTAAAAAATCTTGTTCCCGTCTACAAATATGACCACGGCGTGATTCCGTCATCGGCGTTTGTGCGCTATATGGTGCATTCAGCGTCGGGCTTTGTGGAAGCCCTGAAAAACTTTAAGGACGCGCAGATGTGGACAGAAAAAAATAAGTATCGATTCAAGATGGATATTGTTACCCTTATGCAAAATTGGGGAAAGGAAGAAAAATGAAATTTTTTTCGGGATTGTTTGAGCATAAAAAAGATGCAGGCAAGGTTGTGCTTATTGTGCAATGCAGATTGTCGTCAACACGATTGCCGCGAAAAGCGCTCTTGGATTTGGGCGGAAAATCCGTGTTGGAATGGACACTTCGCGCAATGAAAAAAGTGAGCGCAGACGAATATTATCTTGCCACAGACGAAGCGTCTGAAAGCGAACTTGCTCCAGTCGCAAAAAAATGCGGGTTTAAGGTGTTTGCCGGTCCGCTTGAAGACGTTTTGGAGCGCTTTTGCCTTGTCATCGACAAAACGAAGGCTGACACCGTTGTTCGCGCTACTGCCGATAATCCGTTTTTGTTCTACGAGGCGGCGCAGGCATTGCTTGAGTCGTATCGCGAGAAAATCCAGAACGAGCCGTGCGATTACATCACATGGACGGGACTTCCGCACGGGAGCGGCATCGAGATTTTTAACGCTCATTCGCTCCTCAAAGCGCACGATTCCGATTTTTTGACCGATTACGACCACGAACACGTCGGTCCTGCGCTCTACAAGCATCAAGACCAATTTATGTGCGTGATGACACCTGCGCCGTCCCCGTGGAATCGCCCTGAATTGCGCACGACTATCGACACCAAAGCCGATTACCGACGCGCGCTTTCTCTTGTGCGGTGCGTGTCTGCGGGCGAGGCGGGCGATGAGCCGTACACCACGGAGCAGATTCTTTCGGGAATAGAAAAGCCGTCGGTGCGTTTCCCGGTGCTTTTTGTGCCGAGCGTGAAAAAAGGGCACGGCACGGGGCATTTACGCCGCTGTGTTGCGTTTGCCCAAACGATTGGCGCGGACATTTTTATCCCCGAGAATGCAGCATTGAGCGAGGTGCAGGCAGTGCTTGCCGAAGCGGAACAGACGGCGCTCAAGCCGTGGCAAATCGTGCGGGAGTTGCCGTCGGAGAATGAATATGCGCTCATTGCGGCGGATTTATTTGAAAGTGACGAAGAAACGGCGGCGGCATTGCGAAAACGCGCTCCTGTTGTGTCGATTGACGAGGGGGCGAATCAAAAGATTTCGGAATACTTTGATTATCTTTTGGATATCATTCCGTCAAATCAGACATCGAGCATTGCAAACAAAAGCGAACCGCATTTTGTGCCGCTCCCCTCTCATCGAAAAACAGCGCGAGCACAAAAGATTCAGCGCGTGCTGGTGGCGATGGGCGGCGAAGACCCCGCTGGCTTTACACTCCCCGTTGCGACGGCGTTTTCGGACGCAGACCGCGCGCTTGACGTTACGGCAATCCTTTCGCAATCTGCGCAGAACGGCGTTGCGGGGCTGAATAAACCGAATCTGCATTTTATTGACATTGTGCCGAACTTAAAGGAGCACCTTGCAGACTTCGACCTCGTTATTACGCATTATGGCTTTACGGCGTTTGAAGCGCTGGCGGCGGGCTGTGCGGTTGCGCTGGTTGCTACTTCGGCTTTGCACGAGCAACTTGCGGCAAAATACGGTTTTGTGTGCTTAAAAAAAGGCGTGACTGCCGCGGACGCAGAAAAAGTGCTTGCCAAAACGGAGTTGCTTTATCCTGAATCCCCGCTGGGCGAGGGCGAAAACCGTGACGGCGCGGCGTTCATCTCAGAGCTGGCGCGAGGAAAGCGCTATTGCTGCCCTGTGTGCCAAAAAGCGCGCGAAATCCCCGACGAAGTGGTTGCGCGCACCGAAAAGCGCACGTTCAGACGGTGCGCGGAATGCGGAATGATGTACATTTCGTGGTCGGCGGCTTCTAACACGGCGTACAACAAAAGCTATTTCTTTGAAGATTATAAAGCGCAATACGGCAAGACCTATCTTGAAGATTTTGCGTCAATTAAGGCGCAGGGCGTTCGGCGCGTGACAAACATCGAACTGTTGTTCAAGACGGGACGAAAAAAATCCGTTACCCATTCGCTTTTGGACATCGGCTGTGCAATGGGACCGTTTATCGACGCGGCGGCGGATTCTGGCTGGCAGGTGTACGGCACGGACGTGTCGGCGCAGGCGGTGGAATATGTGCAAAAAACGCTGCATTATCCGGCGGTTTGCTCGGCGTTTCCTGCGTTTGACCCAGCAGCGAGTTTCGGCGTTCTGTCATTCGATGCGGTTACGATGTGGTACGTTATCGAGCATTTTCAGAATCTGGGGGACGTGTTGCAGGCAGTTTCGCGCTTGGTAAAAAAAGACGGCATTTTTGCATTTTCCACACCGTCCGCGTCGGGCGTTTCGGGAAAATTCAATCGGCAGACATTTTTTGAGCAAAGTCCTGAAGACCATTTTACATTGTGGGAGCCTGAAAATGCGGCGGCGATTTTGGCACGCTATGGCTTCAAGGTGGAAAAAATCGTGAGCACCGGACACCACCCCGAGCGCTTCCCGTATGCCAAAAAACATACGCTTAAACCGTCGTCAATGCAGTTTTCGCTGCTTCGTCTGTTGAGCAAAGCGCAGAATTTGGGCGACACGTTCGAGGTGTATTGCAGGAAAATTTCGGATTAGCCGATACATAAAATGCAAGATAATCGCGTAACGTTGAGCGTGAAGTCTGCTTAACGTTACGCAGACAGTCTGTTCTGCACGAAGCAGATTTTTTGAAGAGAGATAAAGAGAATAATATGTCAAATACAAAAGAATCTGTGCTGATTTTGGGCGCAGGCTTAATGCAGCGTCCGTCTATTGAGGCGGCAAAAAAGAACGGTTACCGCGCGGTTGTGGTTGATGCAAATCCTCGGGCTTTGTGTGTAAAAGAGGCGGACGAGTTTGCGCCGATTGACCTCAAAGATAAAGAAGGACTGCTTGCTTTTGCAAAAAAAATTCCGAATCTCAAGGCGGTTTTTACGGCGGGCACTGATTTTTCGGCTTCGGTGGCTTATGTGGCAGGTGCGTTAGGTCTTTCGGGGCATAGCTATGAGGCGTGCCTAAATGCAAGCAACAAGGTGAGAATGCGCTCCTGTTTTGAAAAATCGGGCGTTGCCTCTCCGTCTTTTGAGCAGATTTCGGCGGCAGATATGTCCCGTTTTGATGGCGCAAAAAGTGCGTCGCTCACCTTTCCCAAGGTGGTGAAACCCACGGACAATATGGGCGCGCGCGGTTGTCGAATGATTCGCAATCCAGAGGAGTTTTTGCCAGCGGTTAAAGATGCGGTGGAAAATTCTCGAAGCGGCACGGCAATCCTTGAAGATTATATGAACGGCGCGGAATTTTCTATTGATTCGATTGTGTATAACGGGACGCTGACGATTACGGGTTTTGCTGACCGACATATTTTTTATCCGCCGTATTTTATCGAGACAGGACATTCAATGCCGACCGTGGTCGATGAGAAAACCAAAACGGCGATTATCGAAACGTTTGCGCGTGGCGTAAAGGCGCTTGGCTTGACGGCGGGTGCGGCAAAAGGCGACGTGAAATTCACCGCAGACGGTGCGATGATTGGCGAGATTGCGGCGCGTCTTTCCGGCGGCTATATGAGCGGCTGGACGTATCCGTATGCGTCGGACGTGAATCTGACCGAGCAGGCGCTTTTGATTGCCCTCGGGAAAGAGCCTGCGGAGCTTTTGAAGCGGCGTGTAAAAATCCCCGTTAGTGCGGATTGCCCGTTTGACGTGTATGACCTCTCGTGTGTGAGAGCGAGCGCCGAGCGTGCGTGGATTTCTATTCCCGGCGTTATAAAAGAAATTTCGGGCTTTGAAGCGGCGGCGGCAGTAAGCGGTGTACGCGATGTTTTGCCGAGAAACAAAGTGGGTGATACCGTGGATTTCCCGCGCAACAACGTGCAAAAATGCGGCAATGTTATTGCAGTTGCTCCCACGTTTGCTGAATCCCAAAATGCCGCTCACGAGGCAATTCGACGCATTACGCTGCGGCTTTCGCCGAATAATGGCGCAACCGATGCATTCTTGCGCGGAGAATCGCGCTCGGACGAGGCTGGATTTCCGCCGATTGCGTATCCGAAACTTCGCGAAAAAATAGATGAGCGCGGCTTTTCGCCTTCGCTTGAGGCAGGCAAAAAAGCGACGGATTGGTTTTTGCGTGATTTAATCGATTTTGCAGAAGAGGATTGGAATCACTGTACGATACGGCAAACGCTGGAACGATTCGATTCGCTGTGCCCGAACCACCCGAATATTCCGACACCATTGTTGCTCAATGCCATACTTCGCGGCGGAATTCAGGGCGCATTGTACGTTTCGGATTCTTTGGCGCAAAGCAAGTGAGGTTTTGATTGGTTAAACTTCGGCTCTGTTTACTTTGGATTTTTCTCATCGCGGTGTTTTTTTCGCAATCGCTTTTTTCGGCAGAAAAGCTGAATCTCATCGACAATGCGCAAAAAGCGGGCATCTCTGTGTATTGGGACAGCATGAGCCGAAGCGGAATCCTCGAAAAAAACGGTAAGCAGCTTTCGTTTCAGATTGACCAAAATATCGTCCTCAAAGACTGCAAAACGCTTGTGTTATGGGACGCGCCGTCGGTGGAAAACGGAATTCTTGTTGTTTCAAAGCAATTTATGAACAATGCTGAATCGTTTTTTAAGACCAAGCAAACTGACTCCGAGATGTACAAAATTGAAGCGATTCTGATTGACCCCGGTCACGGCGGCAAAGACCCCGGAGCGCAGGCTGTTCACACGATAGACGGCAAAAAAGTTACCGTCCGCGAAAAAGATATAACCTTGAGTGTCGGAAAATATCTATATGATATGCTGAAAAAAGAATATCCTAATAAGCAGATTCTGATGACGCGCGATAAGGATATATTTCTTTCGCTTTCGCAGCGCACCGAAATTGCAAACGCGGTGCCGTTAAAAGAAAACGGGGCAATTTTGTATGTCTCGGTGCATGTGAATGCCTCTCTCGACAAAAAAGCGGCAGGATTTGAAACGTGGTATCTTTCTCCGAATTATCGCCGACAAGTCATCGACAGTTCCAAAAATGTCGATAAAACGATTTTGCCGATTTTGAACGCAATGACAGAGGAAGAATACACAACAGAGAGCGTTTTGATTGCAAATTTCATAAATGAAGGCTTGCAAAACAGCATCGGTTCGTTTACGTCTTCGCGCGGTACCAAGGCAGAAGAATGGTTTGTTGTAAAAAATTCAAAAATGCCGGCGGTGCTTGTTGAAATCGGATTTTTAACAAATTATAAAGAAGCATGCCTGTTAAATGATTCATCGTACTTGAAAAAAGTTGCGAATGGGATATATAATGGACTAACTTCTTTTGTAACGCATTTTGAAAAATCAAAGGGCTTTACAGGAGTGAAGTAATTTTTTACTAATTATGGATTTTGTATGGAAAAACGTATAGGCAAGAAAATTTATTTAATATTTTTTTTATTTTTTCTTGTCGTTTTGCTTTTTTCTGTGTTAGAATATAAAACAGAGAAACGTGGAAATCGTAGAATATTCTATTTTTCTGCGCTGAATTCTGCCGATATATATAATGAGATTCGTTATGAGCCATCAGAGATTTCTGGTGATAGATTACGAGAAGTAAGATATTTCGTTGACGAATTGCTTTTAGGGGCTATGACGAATCGTTTTCGTCCATTGTTTTCAGTTGGCACTAAAGTTTTGTTTTGCCACTTAGACGGGGACGTTTTATATGTTAATTTATCAGAAGATGCACTCCTTGAAAAAGGCGGGGCATTATCAATTAAGGATGGTACGGATTTTTTTAGAATGAATGTTCTAAAGAATTTCGGAAATATAAATACTATCATGATGTTTATTGGTGGTAAACAGATTGTCTATGATGAACTAGTCAATGATTAAAACGGGAATGAAAAAAGTCGTTGACAAAAAACGTTTGTTAATAGATACTGTAAACTATACAAGGCTACATCAAAGTGTATTAAAGGAGCTTCGAATGAAGAGGACTTTCGTTTTAACAACAGCGGCAATGATGCTTGCAGGCGCATTCGCATTTGCAGAGGTGTCAACACTCATCGATTTCACATTGCTCAATGCAGATAGCGGTGATGATGGCAATGGTAACCCAACTCTTAACGCTCACACAACAATGGACTATGCAGAGTCTGCTGGTACAGTGTATACAGATGAGCAGAAAGAGCTTATGAAGACTTCTCTTGCTATTGGCGAGTGGGAAATCGTTCTTAACTCTTCTGCACGCAATGTTCAGAGTGTAGGAATTTCTACTGTTCGTGAGGCACCTGTTGCTGCAGGTAAGCACGAAGGTGAGAAAATTATGGGTGTTCGTATTGAATTCCCAACAACATCAGTGCACTCAAATGCAAAAGTTGTTCCAGCTTTCAGCATTCCTGCTTATGAGCCAGTTCGTTCAGAAGAGGGTGGTGAAGGAGAAGAAGGCGGAGAGAACTCTGCAAACTTCAAGAGCCAGTTTGAGAATGGATATGGTGTCGTGAAGAACGTTGGAACTTTGAAGTCAATCGCAGTTGAGACTCTTGGCGAAAACTTCCCACACAGACTTTATGTTCTTCTTTCAGATACAGACGGTGTTCAGCGCCGCTATGATATGGGTACTCTCAAGTTCGACGGTTGGAGAACTCTTACATGGAACAACCCAGATTACATCTCTGAAGTTCGCACACGCGAAATCCGCGTTATCCCACTTTACCCACGTGGTCTTCCATTTGTGAAGTTTGATGGTTTCCAGGTTAGTCGCGATGCAAGTGATGTTGGTGGTACATTCATTGGTTATTTCCGCAATGTTCAGATTATGTATGATAAGGCTCTCCTTACAACAGAACGTGACATTGTAGACGAGGATTTGTGGAACATTATTGGCGACAAGGAAAAGGCTCGCCAGAATGCTGAGATGTCTCGCTTCGGAAACAAGCAGGTTAACCGCTACCTCGAGAAGCAGAAGATGGCTACAGAGACTTCTTTCGAGGAAGCTGGAGAAGGATCTGAAGAAGGCTCTTCTGATGGTGCAACAACACAGGCTGAGTAATTCCCGATTAGCTTGAGTTTAGCTTTTTAGATAAAAGGTTGCTTATGAAAATGAGCAACCTTTTTTGTTTTTTGTTTTTTGTTATTGTTTTAGCAAAAAATTTGTGTTATAATTTTTTTATGGAATTTGAAATAAATGAAACTGCTGGTAATCTTGCTCTGACTTCAAAAGTTCCTGAAAAAGAAATAATTTATCAGCGCTATTTACATTACCAACCATATTTCCGTAGCATTCTTGAGCTTATTGAAGCTAAATTGAAACAGGTATTAAAACTTTCTTCTAATCCGACTTACAAATCGCGTGTAAAATCTTTTGAGTCTTATTATAAGAAAATATTGCGGAAACACCCTGATGCTGCGTCTCGAAAAAATTTGGTTCAACTGACTGATATGATGGGAATCCGTGTTATTTGCGCCTTTATGGAAGATTTGTCTGATGTTGAGCGTCAACTTATTGCAAATTTTGATGTTCAGGAAGTTGAACGTAAAGGAGCAGAGCAAAGTTTTCGGGAATTTGGATATGAATCGGTGCATGTACTGATAAAAATCCCTGAAGATTGTTATCCGGAAAATGCGAAGGATTACCCATTAGAGCCAAATACCGTGTGTGAAATCCAAATTCGCACGATTCTGCAAGATGCGTGGGCGGAAGTTGAACACGAATTGGTTTATAAAGCAGATTTTTCGCCAGTTGATTTGCCTCTTCGCCGGAAATTGGCTTCTATAAATGCGAGTTTGACGTTATCTGATATTATTTTTCAGGAAATTCGCGATTATCAAAAGAAAATGCAATCTGAATTGGCGCTGCGGCGGAGCAGTTTTTATGAAAAAGCTGATGAACTTACGCGCGAGCAACAACCGGAATTGCATAAATCTAATAGCCAAATTAGTCGTCCGTCTCCGTATGTGCGGGGAACATTAGATGATATGATTTTGGAGGCTCTGCACGCACATAATCAAGGAAACTTGGATTATGCTATTGTGATTTATACGCGGATTGTTAACGCTGACCCGCCTCCTGTGGCTGCTGTTTTGTCGGTTATTTTGAAACATCGCGGTATGGCGTATTTTGCACAGAGTAAATATGACGAGGCTTTGGCGGATTTTAAGGAAAGTTTTGTTCTTGATCCAAAAAGTTTTAAATCGTTGTATTATGAAGGAATCGTTTACAGTGTAAAAGGTGATGACCATAAGGCAATCGAATGTTTTTCAGCCTCTCTTGATATGGACGAGTTTCAATCGCATGTTCATTATCGTCGGGCATTGGCATATTATAATGTGCAAGAATATTCAAAATCGTTGGAAGATTTGGCGGCAGCTCGAAAGTTAGGTCTTGATGATGATGATTGCAAAAATTTGCACCAAAAATTAGTAAAAAAATTTGATATGAAAATGTGAAAAAGTTATTGACAAAATTTTTCGGATTTCATATACTATGTACATAAATCAGCAAATGATTTATGTCTCCTTCGTCTAGTGGTTAGGACATCGGGTTTTCATCCCGACAACAGCAGTTCAATTCTGCTAGGAGATGTGAAAGCCTATCGTGAAAAGCGGTAGGCTTTTTTTATTAAAATCGTATTTTTTTGTTGTTCCCTTGTTGCATAAATATGATAAGAAAATGTATAATTATGTATATTTTTCTGAAGGAGTATTTATGAAGAAACTTTCTGCAATCTTTTTAGGAATTTTCACGCTTTTTGCTTTTGCGGGCTGTGAAAAAAAGGCAAACAAAAATTTCATTTTAGCAACAGGCGGCACAAGCGGCACTTATTATCCTTTTGGCGGTGCAATCGCGACTATCTGGAATACCAATGTGGAGGGAATGAACGTTACGGCGCAAGCTACTGGCGCTTCGGCAGAAAATCTGCGCCTTATCAGCAAGGGTGAGGCGGAGTTTGCGATTGTCCAGAATGATGTTATGGATTATGCCTATAATGGCAGCGATATGTTTGAAACTCCTCTTGCAAATCTTGCAACAATCGGAACTTTGTATCCTGAGGTTGTGCATATTGCTGTAAGCAAAAACAGCGGTATTTCGTCCATTCGCGATTTGAAGGGAAAGCGTGTTTCTGTGGGCGATGCGGGCAGCGGCGTGGAATTTAATGCAAAACAGATTTTGGAAGGCTACGGGCTGTCGTTCAATGATATTCAGAAATCAAATCTTTCGTTTAAGGAATCTGCGGAAGCAATCCAAAACGGTACGCTCGATGCTTGTTTTGTGACTAACGGTGTTCCGAATTCTGCGCTTCAGGAGCTTGCGTTCACGACGGGGCTTTCTTTGGTGAATGTGGACGGCGCGGAATCTGATGCGATTTGTTCTAAATACGGTTTTTACACAAAAACGGTAATTCCTGCGGGAACGTATAGCGGCTGCGATACGGATACGCAGGCTTTGGCGGTAAAGGCAACTCTTGCCGTGAGCTCAAAACTGGACGAGCAGGTTGTGTATGATATGACAAAAGCATTGTTCGAGCATTTAGATGTGCTGGGAACGGCGCACGCGAAAGGCAAGGAGGTAAGCGCAGAAGCTGCTGTAACGGGCGTTTCTGTGCCATTCCACGCGGGTGCTGTCCGATATTTTAAGGAAATCGGGCTTTCTGTTGAATAAGCGCAAAAACATCTTTTTCACGGCAATTATTGCGATTGTAGTTGCCGTGTTTTTTGCGCCGATGGTGCGCTGCTTGTCGATAAGCAACCGAAAAAATGCGTCTGAGCGGTATCTTTCGCGGAACGCGCTTTCTGGTTTTGTGATTTCGTATACGCATTCTGTGAACAAAGGTCGGGTGCACGATTTTTATGAATGTCGCAAAAATATGCTCGTTTTGACCGAAACGCATTTTGTGAATTACGGAGCGGGAATGAGCGAGGCGGCGGAAACGGCGGACGCTTTTTTTGAGGTTTTGGACGACGGATATGCAATCAAAAATCTGGAACGGAAATTAAAAAAAATGACGATGGCTGTCGGCGTTGTGGCGGAACACAGTATTTTGATACATAATACAGAATTGTTTTTGAAATCGCTGTTTTTGCCGCAAACAAGTCTTGTGTTTGAAATCAAGCGGGTTTCGATGATTGAGTATCTTTTTGCGAATCACATTTGATTTTTCGACTGCGCTCAAAATGCAAAAAATTGTTTGTTGAACGAAATCGAAAAGGAGTTTTTATGAAAAAAGATTTTGTTGATGATATGCTTCCAACCACAAACGAAGACGAAATGAAGCGTTTGATGCAGGATTTGGACAAAGAGCAGGCGTATCGTGAACATAAATGCTGGCGGCAATACATCACGGTGGTGATTTCCGTGGCGTTTGTGTTTTTCCAGCTGTATGCCACGCTTTCTGGGCGGATTACTGCGCAGATTTTGCGTGCGAGCCACCTCGCATTTGTGCAGGCGTTGGCGTTTTTGCTTTTCCCGGCGACAAAGCGGCTTCCGCGAAATACATTGCCGTGGTACGATGTCGTTTTGGCACTTCTGGGCGCGGCGTGCTGGCTTTATATCGTGGTGCATTTTCAAGAATTGGTGCGTCGAACTGGCGCGTATACACCCGTTGACATCGCGGTCGGTGCGCTTGGAATCCTGATTCTCATTGAAAGTTGCAGGCGCATTGTCGGCTTGCCGATTTTGATTATCGCGTGCTGTTTTATTTTGTATGCGTTCGTCGGTCCGTATTTGCCGGGATTTTTCAACCACCGCGGATACTCCTTCCAGCGCGTTGTGAGCCATCTTTTCTATAACACCGAAGGCATTATGGGCACCCCGATTGGCGCGTGTTCCACGTTTATCTTTTTGTTTATCCTTTTCGGAGCGCTGTTGGAAAGCACGGGCATCGGACAGTTCTTCATCGATGTGTGCAATGCGATTGCGGGCGGCGCGTCGGGCGGTCCTGCAAAAGTTGCGGTGCTTTCGAGTGCGCTGTTGGGGACGGTCTCGGGCAGTTCCGTGTCGAATACGGTCGGCTCGGGCAGTTTTACGATTCCGATGATGAAAAAATTGGGCTACAGAGGCGAGTTTGCGGGCGCGGTTGAGGCGGCGGCAAGCACGGGCGGACAGTTGATGCCTCCGATTATGGGCGCGGCGGCGTTTTTGATGGCGGAAAGCCTCGGATTGCCGTACATTACGATTGTCAAAGCCGCGATTGTGCCTGCGTTGCTGTATTTTGCAGGCATTTTCATCACCGTTCACCTTGAAGCCAAAAAACTCGGGCTCAAGGGGCTTCCGCGCGAAGAATTGCCGCGATTTTTGCCGCTGTTTATGAAAAAAGGCTATATGATTCTGCCTCTTTTTATCATCATCGTGTTTTTGTGTATGGGAAAAACCGCCGTATACGCCGCGTTGATGGGCATTGTGTCGGTGGTGCTTATCGGTGTGGTGTCGTCGTTTGTGGATTTGGCGCACGGCAAAAAGCCGCGGTTCACGGCGCGCTCAATGGTGGACATAATGTGTGCGGCGGCGCGGAATATCATCAGCGTGGCGATTGCGTGCGCAATGGCGGGAATCATCATCGGCATTGTTACGCTGACGGGCATTGGGCTTAAATTCGGCGCGGGACTGATTTCGATTTCGCACGGGATTGCGTTTGTGACGCTCTTCTTGACGATGATTTCTTCTATCATTCTTGGTATGGGAGCGCCGACAACGGCGAATTATCTTATCACGTCAACGATTACGGCGAGCGCGATTATCGGGCTGGGAATCGAACCGCTGGCGGCGCATATGTTCGCGTTCTATTTCGGCATTATCGCGGACGTAACCCCGCCGGTTGCGCTTGCCGCAATCGCAGGAGCCGCAATCGCGAAGGCAAAGCCGATTCGCACGGCGTTTCAGGCGACAAAATTGGCAATCGGCGCGTTCATTATTCCGTATATGTTCGTGTTCAATCCAAAAATGCTGATGATTGACGCGAGCGTTTCAAGCATCATCTGGATTGTTATCACGGCGTTAATCGGAATGTTCGGCATAAGCAGCGGTCTTGAAGGCTATTCGTTCAAAAAAGCGAGCATTGTCGAGCGCGTGCTCTTCCTTGCGGGCGGGCTTTTGTGCATTATCCCCGAAAGCCGCAGCGATGTGGCGGGGCTTGTGATTATCGCGGCTCTGATTGCGTTTCAGATTGTTGCACGAAAAAAGGCGCGCACGGCATAACGCCTACGAACTGTTAGAATTTGCCGAATTCGAACAGTTTGCAACGAGGGTTGCAAGACAACCGATACGAGCGTTGCAAGATGTTTGCAACGAGCATTGCAAGATGTTTGTATCGGTCGTTGCAAATGGTATGCAGAAAAAAAAGACAATAGACCTGTTCGGAAACTGAAGTTTTTTTATGTAGCAAGGGGCTTAAGCCCCTTGTCA
>CALBGU010000192.1 GCA_937893155.1 uncultured Treponema sp.
AACTCGAAAGTGCGACAATTTTGAACGACTATTAGGACAAAAATTATTTGTTCTTCTTTATTATCTTTGTCTTTCCATTTTTATAAGTAAGGATTACTTTTCCTTTTTCCAATCGATAGTTATCTCCATCTCTTGTCGTAAAAGATTTATTAGATAAATTGATAGTACCAAACTCTCTGTGCATTCTTCCGTTCCAAACTTGCAAAATACCATTGTATTTCTTTGCTAAAGAAATACAAGCATCTAAAAAACTTAAAGCGTTCTCTTTTCCTTCATAAAAAATATCTTGTACAACACTTTGAAATCCGTAGATATTACCTCCCGATTCTTGTCTTATTTTTTGATTATCGAAAACGGGAAATTCTTTTCCATTTGGAAATTTTATTTGAAAGAAAAATGATTTTGATGTGTCTACTTCAACCAATCTCAGAGTTTCATCAAGTTCCCTTTCCGCTTCCCTCAATCTTCTTTTTGCAATACGAACTTTTCGTTCAACCTCTTCGATTGCAGCTAACTGTTCATCATAAATGTTTGAAACTTTCATTCTTCTAACTCCTATAATTTTAATTAGTTAGATAGAAAGTACGCCGGGGGATAATTCCGAAGGAATTTAATGAGCAAAAAGGAAGTGAAAATTGGGAAGTTTGATATTAGACTTTGTAACGAAAATGAGCTCGTGCAAGTAAAGGATATGTTTGAAAAGTGCCTGTAGAATCTCTTGTAAATGGATTTTGTGAATCTGATAAAAAACGTTATGAACAAGAAAACTGTAAAGAAGACTTTGTTGAAAATATGAACAAACTTCAATTATACAAAAAATACCACTCAATCATCGAAACGCTAGAAGCACTGCCCGCCGACAAACAACAAGCCGCCATAACGATTTTCGAGCAGTGCAAAATCCTAAGCCGCAGATAATACTCAGGCGATTACCGTTTTGCTTGTGCATAATCGCGAACCTGCGCTTCTGTCAGCCCCGTGAGCGTTGCGATTTCCGAAAATGATTTGCCCAGCGAATACATATTCTGCACGATATGGCTTTGCCCTGTTTGCAATCCTTGCTGCAAACCTTGCTCCATCAGCTCCCTTTGCACTCGTAGCGAGTATCGTCTGAAAACTTCGTCTTCGTCAAATAATGTTGTCATTATGTCCATAATTTCTACCTCCCGCGTCTTCAAATATTCAGCTAATACGTCTTTATCTATGCAAATCCGCAATATCTCTTCTATCGCCTTTCGCGTATATCCGTATTTTCTCACTTGGTCGGTGCATACTTTCGCAAAATCAACATATTGGCTGATGATGTCTTTCTGCCCGCCATAAAGCATTTTCACTTTCACATTGAGCTGCAAATCAGTCGCGCCATTGAAAAACTCTTCCGCAAGCGACAATTCTGCTTTTTTATCTTTGCGCTCGCCCGTATAAATCACATACATTTCGGGCTTCGGCAATTTTACTTTGCTGTTCGCGTACAAATCAATGTCGTTTTTCGTAAAATAGTTGTTGTATGTCTGCACTAAATACATCAAAACTCGTATCACGATATTTGGCGACCACGTTGACTGCGCTTCTAGCAATATCACCAAAGTATCACGCACAAAAAAGCCCAAATCATTATACATATTATCTGTGATTACATTTTGAATCGTAACATCTCTAATATCGCTTTCGGTTGCTTCAGTGTCTTCGGGGTGAAGTGTTTTGTAAAGTTCAAGCAGATATTTCGGTTCAGAAAATAAATGTGTAAACACGCTGTCTTTTGCCTTTCGCTTAAAAGCTCGCCCATTTGTTTCACTTAGTTCCATATTTTTTATTTTACCACAGCGCGCAGGCAAATGCAACAAATTGCAATAGAGTGCAAAAATCGGTATAATGGCGCGTATGGAAACAAAACAATCACTCACATTAGCTACTTTATTGGAGCTGTTTTTGACGTTCTGCAAAATCGGCGCGGTTACATTCGGCGGCGGCTACGCAATGCTTCCGATTTTGGAGCGCGAACTCGCCACAAAAAAAGGCTGGACAACCGCAGACGACCTCCTTGATTACTACGCTATCAGCCAAGTTACGCCAGGGGTTATCGCCGTCAACGTATCGACTTTCATTGGCAACAAAAAAGCGGGCGCAATCGGCGGCATTGTCGCGACGCTCGGAGTCGTAACGCCGTCAATTATCATCATCACGCTCATCGCGCTGTGTATCGCGAACTTCAACGACATCATTTGGGTGCAAAAAGCCCTCAAAGGCATCAATATCGCGGTCGCCTCGCTCTTGACGTACTCGGTTTTCAACTTCGCGAAAAAATCCATCAAAAGCGCGCTCGCCCTCATCATCTTGCTCGCTGCATTCATCGCGGTTTTCGTCTTCAACGTCGGCTCTGTCATCGTGATTATCGCGGGCGCTGTCTTGGGCGTGGTCATCTCTCACTACAACGCCGCGCTCCTCGGAGGCAAAAATGCTTGAAACGCTCTCTTCACTCATCTCATCTCATAGCGCGCTCGGCGTGGTCGCTTTGTTTGCGCTGTTTTTCTACATCGGGCTGTTCACGCTCGGCGGCGGCTTGGTCGGCATCACGCTTATGCAGCAGGTGTTAGTCAAAAATCTGCATCTCATCGACGAGGAAATGTTTTACAATATGGTCGCGATTAGCGAAAGCACCCCAGGACCTATCGGCGTGAATATGGCGACGTATCTCGGCACGGAACTCTACGGCGTGGCTGGCGGCGTGATTACAACGCTCGGGCAAGTTTCTCCGTCGATTATCACGATAATCATCGTCGCGCGCTTCTTCGCCAAAGTGCAGGATAAACCGCTCGTCAAAGCCGCATTCTCCGCGCTTCGTCCCGCAACTTCGGGCATTGTCGCGGTGGCGGCGGCGAATGTGTTTGTGCTTTCTCTCCTGCAAATCCCGCAGTTCAAAGAAACGGGCAACATCGCCGATATGTTCAATTTCCAAGCGATTTTTTTCTACATCATCGGGCTCGTGTTCTTGTTCAAAGCGAAAATCCACCCGATTTTTATGGTTATCTTAGGCGGATTTTTCGGTGTTCTGTTTTTGTGAGCAGGCAAGCGTATGAAATCATTGCGTTTTTTGCGTTGTCTGTGTACAATAGGCGAGATGCATTTTTGGCGGAGATGAATAGAAAATGAAATTCGGTGTAGATACATTTGGGTGCGACCACGGAAGAGCGGGCACGGGGACTTATTTGGCTTCGATTATGCCGCATTTATTGAAAGCAGAAGATACGCAATGGTTTCTGTACGGCTCGGAACTCGACCGATACACCTATTCTGAAAGCTCGGAGGCGGAATTTGAGGCGATAGAATTGCCGCAATCCATTTCGGCAGAGCGGATTTGGCATTATTTTAGCGAGCAAAAATTTATTGCGGATAAAGAGTGCAATGCTATTTTGTATCCTGCTGCAGCCCGTGTTGCGCCGCTTTTTTCGCGCGTTCCCGGTGTTTTTGTGGTCAACGATATTGCTTCGGTGTATTTTGCGAGCCAAGTGGACGTGGTGGCAAAGTTTATTATAAAATACAGCCTCAAGCATGCGGACGCGATTATCGTGCCGAGTGCGTATGTGCGCGATGATTTGGTTCGGCTCGGCGTAAAAAAAGACAAAATCTCCGTGATTTACCACGGTATCAATCACAGCGAATTTTATCGCCGCGATATGATGGATAGCGACATTGTGAATATTAAGCCGTTCGCGATAAAGCGCCCGTATATTATCTATGCTTCGAGTATGCGCAGTCTCGAAAAAAAGCACATCGAGTTGATTCGTGCGTTTGAGAAATTCAAGGCAAAAACAAAATTGCCGCATAAGTTGGTGCTCTGCGGTAGCGACGGCGCGGCGACCGAGGCGATTCACCAGACGATTCTGCACAGCGATTTTGCAAGCGATATTTTGATGACGGGATATTTTCCGCACGAGGGATTGCCGGAATTGTTTGCTGCGGCGGAGGCGTTTGTTTTTCCGTCTGCGTGCGACGGGGTAGGGCTTCCTGTGCTTGAGGCGATGGCGACGGGAATCCCTGTGGCGTGTGCGTCTCGGTGCGCTCTGCCTGAGATTACGGGCAATAATGCGCTGTTTTTTGACCCCGATGACACGGACGAAATGGCGGCGAGCATAGAAAAATTGCTGACGGATAACGCATTGCGCGAAAAGTTGATTTCGAGCGGGCTTGAGTGGGCGCAAAAATTCACGTGGGAAGATACTGCCGCAAAGACGCTGAATATTCTCAAAAGCGTGGCAAAATCCGCCAAGTAAGAATGTTTGTGCGCTATTGTTTTGCAAGACACAAACAAAACAAGTGCGATAAAAATTATTAGCGTGTTTTTCATTTTTTTCCTCCTCCTTTTTTTCCGTCATTCTGAGCGTAATCGAAGAATCTACTTTAAGATTTTTATCTTTGTTACAGCAAAACACATCAACGGTTTATCATAATACAAAGTATCAGCTTCTCCAATATATCGCAAAGTAACTTGTGTTTCATACAAAACATTCGATTTTCGCTGCACCGCAAGTATTTCCTCAACTATTTTGTTTCTGTAATCCTCATCTTTGCCTATGCCAATCAATTTGGTGTGTACTGCGGCAGGCTTCTCTAGAAACAAGATGCACTTTCGTAATTTCTGTTATTTCCAGTTGTGCTTTTTTTGCTCATAGATTTTGGCGAACTTGTTGCCGTCAAACTCAAATTTTAAGTGTCCTTCGACTGATTCATTTGACTCTTCATAAAAATATTTTGTGTATTGCAATTCAAGCGTGTTTTCGTGCGACCAAAAGCGCAGATTGCAAAGTTTTGTGATTACAATTTCGTTCATAGCGTCCACAATCTTCTTGAATGCGGGATTTGCGTCGGCGGAAGTGAGTGATTTTCCGTCGTAGATGTAAAAATGCAAATGGACATCTGTGAGGTCATTTCTTTCCCATTCGACGACGGCTGCTCCTGTTTTCGTCAAAAATATGCCGTAGTTTTTGTTCATGCCCCTGTAGCCCACGGGATAAATGTCGTTGTGCAAGTGTTCGGGAATTGTTACCCAGCTTGGATTGTCGTCTTCAAAGTCGGTTGTGGTGTAGGCTTGGCAGCGACCAAAAGCGTCTATGCGGGTCTTTTTGGAATGTGCTTTGTAAATCTCGGCAAACAATCTTCCCCGCCAAGCGTCATATTTGAACTCTTTTTCGCGATAAGAATCGTAGCAATAGTTTGGATTGTCCAAAAACGTGATTTCAGAAATGCAGGTGTCGTCGAACTCCGTGCCTTTGTAAATCTCCGTGATTACGATTTTGATTTGCTTTGCGCTTATAGGGTGGTCAAGATAGCTAATGCAGTGCGGGTCGGGTGAGTCGGGGAGGGTGTAGCTGCCCAGCTCCTGCTTTTCGGAGGCGATTTTAATGCTTTTGACCCTGTTGTTTTTCAGGTAATAGCCAAGACTGCCGTATCCGTTTCGGATTGTAATGCCGTAGATTTCAATCTCGCTTTTGAAGTCAAAAACGAACTCCGTGCCGACTCCTTTGCCCGCCCAGCTTTTGTAAGTGTTGTCGATGAGGTTCGCCGCGGAGTATTTGTCGGGAGCGTCTTCGATGAGCGTGTTAGAAGCCGTAACGCTGACGGGCTTTGCGCTGTATTCGTCTGCACTTGGGGCGAGTGCAAACGCCGATAAAGACATTAGAAAAAATATGCTGATTAAGAGTTTGTCATGCTGGACTTGATTCAGTATTTTTGTTAGAGCGAAGAGATTCCGAAACAAGTTCGGAATGACATTTAATGTGGTTTTCTTAGAAAAAAAATTCATTTTTCTCTCCGTGAATATTTTTCGTGGTTTCGCAAAACTGTGCAGACTTTGACCGCTTCAAAAAAATCATCTTCTGAAACGCCAAGAGAGAGAATATCAGACCATACCGCAGTTTTATAAAGCGGCAGGGCTTCTTTTGCAAACTCATAAAAAATCACATAAGTTCGTGCATAATCAAAAACAGGCGGAGCAAGACGAGCGTTCATCCAGTCTATGATTGTGTAATTGATTTTATCTGCAATGAGTTCGGCATTGTCAGGAATCATAATGTTCAAAAAGTGCATATCAAGATGACAGATACAGCTTTTATATTTTTGAGAAAGACGGTCTATGATGGGTAAAATTTTTGATTTTTCTTGTGCAGAAAGCATTAAATCTGCTGTTGCTGAAATCGGAGGAATTGTCGTGCGGCTTGAGGCAGCTTTGTGGATAAAACAGAATGCCCGTGAAAGCAGTGCAAAACTCTGTTCTGGGAATTTTGAAACAGATTTTTCCAGTTGGTCGCCTTGCACCAAATCCATTTTTATTATGTGAGGATTGTCTGTGTCGTAATATTTTACGGGGCAAAGTCCAGCCTTGTTTACAGCCTGCTGTTGTTGTTTTTCAAAAGCAATCCATTCGGCAGGATATGATTCATCGTAAACTTTGTAGGCAAAACCGTGATACAAAAATACTTCTGCATTTGCTCCTTTCCCGATTAGTTTTTGAGTGCTGTCGAATATCATTTTTCTCCCCCAAAATTACTTTGTTCTGGCTAATGCTTTCTGACTCCATTCTATTACTGCCACGCTTCAACAGCACACAAAAAGCCCGTATTCTTTCGGAATTGATAGAACTCCGTTGGTTTGCTTCTTGCTCAGTGCTGATTTTATCTCGTCTTTTGGGTATTGAGAAAGTGCAGTCATCGACGAAAGCGAATAGATATACTCAACTAAATCATCGATATTCGTGATTTCAAGCGAATCTTCATAATCGAGCCGCTCCACGTTTGCAAAATGCTTTTTCAAAATCTCCGCTCCGTTTTGTAGCGTAAAGTTTTTATTCATCTTGTCCGTAACGCCAAAAGCGTGCAGGCTCTTGCAAAGATATTCCATAATCCCTCTTTCGCCGTAAGTTGCCGCATAAAATGAACCGCCTTTCTTCAGCACGCGCCTAACTTCGCTCAAAGCCTTGTGAATGTCAGGAACGTGATAAAGCATCATATTTGCAATAACTATATCGAAATGCTCATCTTCAAAGGGAATTGCTTGAATGTCGATTTTCTTGTAAGAAATCTCGGTAAAGTCTTTTAGATTCTCCTGCGCCGTTTTTATCATTCCCTCTGAAAAATCAGAAAGCACAAGTTCGCTGCATTTTGTGATAATGTCCGCGCGGTTTTGCCACATATTGCCAGTACCACAGCCGAGTTCTAGCACTTTTGCGCCTTGGTTCAGCTTGTAATTTGAGAAAATCCAGTTTGCAAAACCGAGCTTGTTTGTGGAATATTTTTCGTGAATTGAAATGCGTGTGTTCAAGTTCGCCGATGTTGCGTATTGAGAAAGCACTGCTTTTTTGTTGTTTAATGTGTCCATTGAAAAAGTATACTAGATTTTGATAAAATAGCGCAATGTCAACAATAAGAATAATCGGGATTGACCCAGGTCTTGCGAATACGGGAATCGGCATAATCGACGCAGTGAACGGCGTGCCACACCTCGTAACGTATGGCGTGATAGAAACAAAGGTTGAAGAGGAAAAAAGCAAACGGCTCTTGTTTATCTATGAAAATCTTTCTTCGATAATCGACGAGTTCAAACCGCAGGAAGCGAGTATGGAAACGCTCTATTTTGCGCGCAATGTAACGAGTGCGCTTTCTGTGGCAGAGGCGAGGGGAGTGGTTACGCTGTTGTTTGCGCAAAAGGGAATAAAGCTCACGGAGTACACGCCGAACACTATAAAACTTTCGGTTACGGGAACAGCCGCCGCGGATAAAAAATTAGTGGAGCAGTACGTTAAAATACTTCTCCACCTTGAAAAAGAGCCAAAGCCTGACCACGCTGCCGACGCGTTAGCAGGGGCAATCACACACTTAAATCATCTATGCTTGTGAGTTAAGTTATATTCTCCGCATTTATTTTTTCTGTTCACGAAGGCAATCAATTTCTCATACCTGCACTTTTCTCATATAGCAGCTTCGTCCTAGTCCTCAAATTCAAAGAAATCGTATACATAAAAGTCATCGGTTTCTTTCATAATCTCTTTTTTTGACTCTTCACTAATCGATTCTACAAAACTGTTCTTTATTTTGTTCCAGCAATCTTCATATTTTTCAGATTTATAAAAGGCTTCGAATGCTTTTTCTTTTTTTTCTTTATATTCCTGTAAGCGATATTCGCCTTTGCAAATTACTTTTCCATCGGTAATTTTTATGAGAATGTATTTTTCATATTCTGACAGATAACCGCCGTGAACATACTTTACCATAGCGCCTTGCGGAACGATTAACATTCCTGAATAAAAATCGCAGAAGACCGCATTCTCGGTTTCAAACAGTTCTGAAAAAATGGAAATGTTTTTTGTCTGAAAATGACTGGAATCATCTGCTGGCGGTACGGATATTTTTATGGTTACATCGACAACATAAAGTGCTGAACCGACGATTTTAAATTTTGCAATATAGCCGCGCCAGCAGTTAGTAGCAATCAAAGCATCATATTTAGAACGAATATTTTTGTATTTTTCTTTCAGTTCCGGCTTTTTAAAAAACAAAGATTCTAACGGATTTGTTAATAAGCGGTTATTTTCCGTTCCAAGAATGATAACATCAGAAACTTGCGCGGTGGCACATAATTTTGCGTGTATTAAAATTATCAGAAGAATAAAAAGTATCGCTCGTATTTTTGTTTTCATTTTTCCTTCCTGCCCTCAAATGTCGGCAAGTTCATAAACAGATTGAAGACTTTGCTATGCTTTGGTTTTATAACCCTTTTTCTTTTAATTCGCGAACTAAGCCGATATAAAAATCCCTGATTGTTTTTGAGCCATGTGGCAAATTTTCGCTTTCCTTAATTTTTGGATTTGTGCGATAGCCGTCAACTTCATGCGGGTGAGAAATGCCGAAAAATCCCCGTCCTTCGATTACGCCACGGAAATTTCCCCATTTTGCCGATTCCACTGACACCAATCCGTCATTCTCGCCGTCAAAAAAATTGATTACAAAATTCAAAAGCCACATAAAAATGTCGCTGAAAGGATTTTTCATTTTTCCGGCAAAAGACTGATAGATGACAGAAGGAGAATCCGTAATTTTCTTATTGAAATCTTCCATAAACGAAGAGCGGAATTGCAATGTCGTTTCAAAAAAATCCGGTTTTTTATCGCCGAGAACCTTAAACCAGATATTTACAAAAAAGGCGCAGAATTTCAGCAGTCCGTTCCCAAAAAGCGAGCAGAGAGACTCTACTGTTTTTGAACCATGATTCGGGGAACTTATCATTGTAAGAGAAAATTGCGGTAAAAACATAAAGAAGCCCGACAACAACGGCAACGGTCAGCGCAACGCTATAAAGCATTTCGTTCCATAATTCTGAAGAATGTATGGAAGAATGTATGAAAAAAACAATGCACAGCGAAACAGCCAGAAAATTCAGAACCGCAAAAGAAATCTTGTATCGCTTCATTATCTGTATTCCCATAATACAGGTGAATACATTAAAGCCCCAAAATGTCCACATAAATGCAATTACAGGAAACGCGAGAATCACAACGTAAAAAAGCATACGTATCAACAAACAACTGAAAAAAGAAAAGACAAAAAATTCAATTATACTTGCAATCAACGCTTTTTTTCGTATGTATTTCATTTACTCACCTTTTTTAACGGCACATATCCATTGTCTTCGATAATTTTTTGTCCTTCCGGCGAAAGAATCCAGTCTACCAGTTTTTTGAGATTTTCATTTTTAGAATCCTTTCTGTAAACAGCGAAAAAATATGAAGAGAGCGGATATGTTCCATTTTGAATATTTTCTTTTGTTGGTGCAATACCATTCAGTGAAATCATTTTCACATTTTCATTCCGCGTAATGCCTTCCACATAATAGCGGAATGAATAGCCGATAGGATTTCCAAAGAAAATCCCAAAAGGATTTGTTCTGGTCTTTTCTTCATTCATAAAGTTCAGAAATGCCGTCTGACTGCCGCTCCCTAATTTTCTCTGCCATGCAGCAATGAAGGAATTTGAGCCGCCGACTTCTTTCCAGTTCAAAATTTTACCGGAATAGATTTTTTTTATCTGCTCGACCGATAAATCTTCGACCGTGTTATTTACATTTATGATGAATACAAAGGCTTCTAAGCCGATAGGAACAAATTCCAGTTCCACATTCTTTTCTTCTGCATACGATAATTGCTCTTTTGAAGGTGCGGCGCAAAAGATTATATCAGAAACGCCGTCAACAAGAGCTTGGTAAGCGCCCCTAGTGTTCCGCATTTGAACCTTACTTTCTTTGGTAAAATTTTCGCCGCCGAAATAAACGGAACATTCCGGATAAATTGCCGACGCGATGGCAGAAAATACTGGGTACAAGGCACTCGCTCCGTCAAGAACGGGAATATTTTTCTCGATTTGAAAATCTGATTTTGTATAGTTTATTTTAGAATTCCTGCCAAATGGAAGATAGTCCTTTAAATTAATCGAAAGATTTGAAATTTCATTACTTCCTGCGACCACCGCTATCATTCCAGAATTTCTGTGTGATATATTAAATTGAATCCCGGAATATAAAAGGCTTGCCATTCCCAGTATGGAAATGATGATAAAAAGTACAGCGATATTTTTCTTCATATTACATTCCGTGAACAGCAATCGAATAAATGATAAAAAGCAAAAATCCGCCGATAATTGCAAACCAAGCCACAATCAATATTGCGGAAATTATAATCTGTTTTTTTAAGATTTTTCTTTTTTCAGTGTTTTCTTTGTTCGTTCTGCAAAACTGGATTATAGAAGATATGAGCCAAACCAATGCCAAAACAGGAAGCGCTAAAATTATCAATTCCATTTTTATCTCCTTTTTTCTTGCCCTGCTGCGAAATGCTATACATTTTCTATGAGTTTATCAAGATTGCTTTCGCTGATAAAGCCTTTCGCTCCGCCCGATTCCCCGATTTTATACGAAGCAAAAACGACGGCTTTTTTTAAGCATTCATACGGAGAAAGTCCCTTCAAATAATAATGAACAAAGCATGAAAAAAGAGCATCGCCCGCTCCCACCGTATTTACTACTGGGCGGGTATAAACGCTTTTTACAAAATGGAATTCTTGGGTTTGCCCGTCAAAAAGCAGCGCGCCTTTTGCTCCCTGTCCCAAAACTATCACCTTGTTTTTATACTCACTGTACATCGCCTTTAGAAAATCTTCGGGAGAGCAGGGCAATCCTTCATCATTTAAGAAAACCACATCTGCATGTTCCAAAAATCTTTTATTATAGGAATCATGCACGTCAGAAAGAACATGAACATCGGTAAAAACGGGTTTACCGAATGTTCTGGCATTTTTGATTAACTCATCGTTAAAGTTAATGTTGCAGATTACAAGCCCATCGCACGAAGCCGCAGCATTTTTAATTTTTTCCAACGGAAGAATCCTGCTCTGAATGTCTTTTAAATCGCAATAGATTTTCCGCTTTCCTTGATTGTCAAACAGAATGACAGATGTGCAGGTGGAATTCAGCTCCTGAAACAGATTTTCTGTGCTGCCTGAAATCTTTCCCAGATTTTCCCTTATGAGATTCCCGAAAACATCTTTTCCGATAAGCGACACAGGCACAATTTCATTCCCTAACGTGTGCAAAGCGTTGGTTACATTGTAGGCAACGCCGCTTATATCAAGCGAAACTTTATCAAAAGCATACTCAATGGGACTGTAGGAAACAGGAAAATCCCCAACAGACACATTCGTTTCTATATTGATTAACCCGCTTACAAGTATTTTCTTCATTTTTTCTCCTGCACAGCCTAAATGCTATAATAGCAGAAAGATAGCGGGGTGTAAATTGTGCAGAATGTTGCCTTTTAATAATTCTTTTTCTTCTTCAAAACGCCACTGCATTGGCGATAACTGGAGTTAATTCTCTTCTTCACTTTGAAGAAGCAAAATAATTGCAGTTATCGCGCTGTTTCACCAGTGAAACGACAAAATAATTCCAGTTATCGCTCTTCTTCACGTTGAAGAAAGCAAATAACTCCAATTATCGCACTATTTCACCAGTGAAATGGCAAAATAACTGGAATTATCGCTCTTCTTCACTGTGAAGCAGTCAAATAACTGGAGTTATCGCACCGCCGCAGAATGAAATAGAATGCTATTTTTTTTCTACAAAATCTTTTCCGTTCCAAAAGATTCTTTCATCATATTCTTCTGAAATTTCATTGCCTTTTATATATTTTCCTGTAATCCTAATCGTGTTTTTCTCTCCGCCTTTATCATTCGGAAAAATAAATGTATTTTCTGCCGAATAAATTCCATCGCGAGCGTAATAAACAAACTCTTTTTTTATTAGTGAATGAGCAGAATCATCAGTTGCGAACAGAATCGCCTTTGAAAAAGAAAATTCCTTAAAATCTTCTTCTTCGGTTTTTAATATTTTTTCTGCCGCAATCAATTCTTCAAGGGAAGGGGATTCATACGCAAAATCTATATAAATAAAATAACTTTTATTATCTTTGGGCAAATATGAAAAATCTTCTTCGTTATATTTTTGATAATGATTTCTTATAAAATCGTTATTTTCTGAATACTTATAAAATGTCTGAGAACTTATTCGTTTGGGAAGTTTGATTTTATAATCATACAATTTATCAAAATAGCTGAACTCATTTCCCTCAAAACGAAGCGTTTCTGCGTTGTCTGAAATATAACCGCCGAACATATATCCTGTTCCAGAATCACATTTTATTTTATAAAAACAATCGTATATTCCTTCTGCCTCAAAATAAATTTCTGTCTTTTCCAATACTTCAATTTTATCACCAAGATTAACTTTGCCCATTTTTTCTGCTGAAAGGGAAGGAAATTTTCGGATATTTACTGATGTATCTATTGAATAATGGATTCCTTTCTTTATTTCTTTTGTAGAAATTTTCATTTCTGCGAAAAGGTTTATTGAAATAATTGATAGACAAAAATATAACAATGCTTTTTTCATTCTTTTCTTTCCCTTCTCCAGCCTAGCAGGCTGTGAGCATAACAACTGGTTAAACCGCAAACCTGCTTGACCGGTTTGTTGGTTTTGAAGCTTTGTTATGTGATTATTTATTTTCAATTAATTTTACAACTGCTTCTACAAGTTTTTGATAATTTTCATCGGAGAGTTTTGAAACTTTCTTTTCAAAACAAAATTTATTTACAGCACCTATAAGATGAATAACTGCAACAGAATCTTTAGAAAGACCTGTTTCTGACTTTTCAAAAAAAATATTTGGTTCAAATCAAGAGAATTTGATGTTAGACTCAGGCATTACTCCTGGCAATAATTTCTATTTGGTGGGTATTACTAAGCAGAATTATGTATTAGCCGATCCTGATGCCGTCAAATGTCCTTATAGCTATTCTGCATCTTCTCCCATGGTAATCGTTGTGGAGAATCCTGATGAGCGACAGGCAGCCATTATCGAGGCTACGAATAAAATAAGACGCACGATGAGGGCTCAAATGCAAAAACGTGAGGAGGAAATTGAGGCTCGACAGGACAAGAGCGAGCAAGAGAAACAAAAATTGATGGCAGAACTGGACGAACTGCGTGCTAATTCTTACAAACTGATTTCTTCTATGGCAGAAGTGTTTCCACCGTGGGCAAATGGGACCTGATGGACTCAGGCAACTACAATGACAACGGCTATTGTCCTGCCAGCTACTCAGCCCACGAACGCTGGAAAATGCAATGGGTCAACCCTATTGAGCTGAAGCATGCAACCTCCATCACCGATCTGCCTGCCCTGTCAGACGTCAGCAGAGCCTATCTTATCCGTAACGACGGACACGATGACGAGTA
>CALBGU010000193.1 GCA_937893155.1 uncultured Treponema sp.
AAAAACGGCGAGCACTATTTTCTTTGCCCGCCGTTTTTTTCAGCCGTATTCTATACTTTTCTGCACAAAGCAATTACAATACTCAAACATATTAAAAGGTATGTTGTGATTATTCCGTTTGACAGTATGCCATTATAGGACTTGCCCCGATAATCTTTTGCGATAAGGAAATAGCAAGGGGCTTAAGCCCCTTGTTTCCGTGTCAAGCACTCAGAATGACAACACACCAAACCCTCAAGGAGAAAAAAATGATTCGTTTTATTTTTATTGCCGCTGTTGTGTCAATTTCGCTCTTTTCGTGCGCTACGAAAAACGCCCCGCAGCAAGCCATGCTTAATCCCGTGTACGTTACGAACCGCGCAAAAGTATTTCCGCTCACGCCCGAAAATATCGCCGAGGATGTGGAAGGTATGCAGATTTTTTCCGGGCAGTTTACGTTTCGGGGGCGCAAAATCGACTTTTCGTCGCCAGTGTATGTGCAGGCAGACGCGCAAGCGATTGTGCTGATGCTGCTGTCGGATTTCGGCGTGGAGACCGGGACGATTTTTTTTGACGGCAAGGAAGCCCGCATTGAATCGAGTTTTTTTCCGACGAACATAAAATGCGAGTACATCATTTTGGATTTGCAGAACGCCTATTATCGCGCCGACGCACTCGAATCGCTCTATCAAAGCGCGGGCTTGGAATTTGCGGAAACGACGGAGGACGGAAAAAAAACGCGGATTATCAAGCAGGGCAACAAAATCATCGAGGAAATTTCGATTGATGCAGATGTTATCCAGATAAAAAACCGCCTGCGTTCATACGAATATTGCCTCACTTTGCTCCGCGATTAGACTGGTTTTCCGCCAGTTTTCCACAAATTTAGCGGAAATTTTATCCACCTTTTTCCACAACATCTAAAATGAAACTATGTAAAAAATTAAATTACTTATCCAAAAAGTTATCCACCTATTTTTCCGCAAAATTTTCAAATTTTCCACTACATTATCCACCTATTTTGATTATATTTTCCACATTTTAAAACGGTGGATATGTAGGTAAGAAAATAAAAAAATGATTGAATTGTGAAACAAAAAACAATACAATACGGATTTATGAATATACATATTATTGAAATGCCGTTGGATTACGGCGCAAGCCGACACGGTTCTGATATGGGACCGTCTGCAATACGTTTGGCAGGTCTTCGCCCCAGTCTTGAAGAGTTAGGGCATCACATTGTTCGCACGGTTTCTCCGATAGATGCCGCCGCCGTGCAGGAATTTGAGGAAGTCGGAAACCCGAAAGCAAAATACTTAAAGCCGATTGTTGCCGCAAATGAAAAGCTCGCTGCAGAAGTTGAAAAGGCAGCCAGCGCGCAGGAATTTCCTCTCGTGCTCGGCGGCGACCATTCTATCGTGTTAGGCACGCTTGCGGGGTTAAGCGCAGCATACAAAAAGCAGGATTTGAAGATGGGTATGCTTTATGTAGACGCACACGGCGATTTCAATACCGACGAAACCACGCCGAGCGGCAATATTCACGGCGAATGTGTGAGCGCAAGTTGCGGCTATGGGCTTGCTGAATTGCGCAATCTGTATTTTGAGGGGCAGAAAATAAATCCTGAAAACATTTGCTATGTGGCTCTGCGCGATGTTGACCCGGGCGAAAAAGTCTTGATGAAAAAAGCAGGAGTTACCGCGTTCACGATGAGCGACATCGACCGACAAGGCTTCCCGTCAGTCTTGAAGCAAGTAACGAGCTTTTTCAAGAGCAGAGTAGACGTAATTCACATCAGTTTTGATATGGATTCGATTGACCCGATGTTTGCACCGGGCACAGGCGTTGCAGTTCCCGGCGGCTTGAATTATCGCGAAGCCCTTTTGCTTATGGAGGAGATGGCGCAGACAAATATGGTTCGCTCGGCGGAAATCGTCGAAGTAAATCCTGTATTGGACGTGCGAAATCAGACTGCAAAAATGGCGGTAGAACTTGCCGCACGATTGCTCGGAAAAACCTTATACTAACGATTTTGAAACACCGTTTGCTTTCTCAAAAGCGGTGTTTTTTTTATTACAAAAGCGATTTTTGCTCCAAAATCTCCAATGTTAAAACGTATATAAGAGATTTTGGAGTTTTCCTGCCAATATAAGTTCTTACAAAAGCAATTTTTGTTCTAAAATCTCTCGTGTAAGAACTTATATTGGAGATTTTTGAGTTCTTTTTGCACATATCAAAACGTATAAAACCAATTTTGTAACTTCGGCAGCAAATTTTTTCGTTTGCTTTCTCAAGCGGTAATTTTGCTTTATTACGAATATTGTTGTATAATCTTTTATGAGGGTTAGTATGGCAATAAAAATAAATAAAAAAGCAAGTTTGCTTGTTACAATGGCACTTGTTAATATTGGGATTTTAGTTATTGTTTCTTTGGCGTATATCAGCATATCGCTTGCTAATTTGTTCACGCAGCAGAAATACACGCTTGAAAGCCAAAGACAGATATTGCTTGACGGGTATGACCAAAAGATTCAATGGCAAGTGCAGAACGTCATTTCTCTTTTGACGACATACGACGAGGAATATAAAAAGCAGGGGCTTTCTCTTGAAGAGCGCAAAGAAGCGATAAAAGAGCTTGTCCGCGGGCTTCGATACGGCACAGAGGGCTACTTTTGGATTGATACGTTTGACGGCGTGAATGTGCTTTTGCCGCCAAAGCCTGAAACAGAGGGAACGAACCGCCTTGATTGGACAGACCAAGACGGAAAATATATGGTTAAGGATTTTATCGAGATTGGAAAAAAAGAGGGCGGATTTACCGACTTTAAGTATCCAAAGCTCGGCTCTGACAAACCAGAACCAAAACGCTCTTATACCGCGCCGTTCCGCACTTATTCGTGGGTTGTCGGCACGGGAAACTACATAGACGAAATCGATGCGGCGATGGCGGAAGTCAAAGCAAAGCTCGACAAAGACACAAAACTTGTTGTCATCAACTTTATCATCACGAGCATACTCGTTATTGTTTTATCTTGCGTGGGCATCGTCATTTTGATTGCGCGAGTAATGGTGAAGCCGATTACGGGCGTGGTGGACAAGCTCCGCGATATATCAGAGGGAGATGGCGACCTTACGAGCCGTTTGCCTGTAACAAAAGAAGACGAGATGGGTCTTTTGTGCCGCTATTTTAACAGCACAATGGAAAAGATTCACAGCGTTGTTTCTGGCGTGAAACAGTCAAAAGATTCGCTGATGAAAGCAGGCGACACCGTTACCAATAGCGCACAGCAAAGTGCAGACGGCATTAACCACATTATGCAAAACATCAACGACATCACCTCTCAAGTGGAAACGCAGACAAGCAGTATGAAATACACCGTTTCTGCTGTTGACGATATTTCGCTCACGATTTCTTCGCTTTCGTCGCTTATCACGAACCAGAAAGGCGGCATTGCGACGGCGAGCACGGCAGTTGAAGAGATGGTAAGCAATATCTCTGCGGTCAATGCGTCGATGGACAAGATGGCGACCTCGTTCAAGAGCCTTGCAACTAAATCACGAAGCGGCATTGAAAAGCAGAAGTCGATGACTCACAGCATTGAGAAAATCCGCGAAGATTCCGAAATGCTAAACGAAGCAAACCGCGCCATTTCTTCTATTGCAAGTCAAACAAATCTTTTGGCGATGAATGCGGCTATTGAAGCGGCGCACGCAGGGGAGGCAGGCAAGGGATTTGCGGTTGTTGCTGACGAAATCAGAAAACTGTCTGAGACCTCAAGCGCACAGTCAAAGACGATTGGCACACAGCTCAAGACAATCCGCAAGTCGATTGAGCAGGTGGTTCGCGTGTCGGACGAAACATCGGCGGCGTTCTCTTCTGCGTCGAACGACATTGAGCACACCGAGCAATTAGTGGTGCAGATAAAGGCGGCAATGGAAGAGCAAACGGAGGGGTCTAAGCAAATCAGCTCGGTTCTTCACGATATGATTGAAAGCTCAAATGCGGTAGGCGATGTGGCAAACGATGTTTCAAGCAGAAGCGGACACATCAAAACGCAAATGACGAGCTTGCAAAGTGCTACAGAGAATATCCAGAAAAGCATTGAAGAGATGGCGCACGAAGCTACAGGGATTAACAGCACGGGCGCAGAACTCGGCGAAATGTCGTTTGTGATGAAAGACGCTATTCAAAAAATCGGAAATCAAATCGACTTGTTCAAGGTATGATGTTATAAAACAAAGCGCAGAGATATTTTTCCCTGCGCTTTTTGCTTTATTGCATTTGGTAATTTGCCATAAGCTCTTTTAAATATGCAATTTTGCTATTGTCATTTTTAGCGAGAAAGGGATTTTTGACAATCTTATTTTACTTTCAGAAAAAAAAGTAAAATAAGAAGTAGATTTATTTTACTTTTCTATGATAAGTAATTAGTAAAAAATTTATTATCATACATATACAATATAGATTTTTTTGTAAAAATCTGCTATATAACAATTATGAATGGGAAAATTAACGGAAAAAAACTTACATACATATCTCTTTTTAGCAGTGCAGGAGTAGGATGCTATGGTTTTAAAATGGCAGGATTTGATTGCATTGCAACAAATGAAATTATCCCACGACGATTAGAAATTCAAAGATTTAATAATAAATGCAAATATGATTCTGGATATATTTGTGGCGATATTACGAAGCAAGAAACAAAAGATATATTATTTTCTCAAATAGACTTGTGGAAAAAAAAAGAGAATTTAAAACGAGTTGATGTTTTGATTGCAACACCGCCATGTCAAGGCATGTCGGTGGCAAATCATAAGAAGGCAGAAAACGAAATAATTAGAAATTCTCTCGTAGTTGAGTCTATTAAAATCATAAAAGAGGTAAATCCTAAATTCTTCATTTTTGAGAATGTACCTGCATTTATGAAAACAATTTGCACGGATATTGACGGAATCGAAAAGCCCATTTCGGAAGCGATTGAAAATAATTTAGGTGAAAAATATTCATACATTTCTCGTGTTATTAACTTTAAAAACTATGGGGCTTGTTCTAGTCGCCAAAGAACTTTAGTAATTGGTGTCGCTAAAGAATTTGCAGATGAGATTTCTCCGATAGAGCTTTATCCTGAAATTGAAGAAGAAAAAACTTTACGTCAAGTTATAGGTGATTTGAAATCTCTTGAATTTGGAGAAATTGATTCTTTAGATTTCTATCACGCTTTTAGAACATATCCCGAACACATGAGAGCGTGGATTCATGATTTAAAAGAAGGTCAGTCTGCTTTTGATAATGAAGATATTGAAAAACGTCCTCATCAGATAAAAAACGGTCAGATTGTCTTAAATACTCGAAAGAATGCAGATAAATACACTCGTCAATACTGGGATAAAGTAGGACTCTGTGTTCATACGCGTAATGACCAATTAGCAAGTCAAAACACAATCCATCCAAAAGACGACAGAGTTTTTTCAATTCGAGAACTTATGCGAATGATGACAATTCCTGAAAGTTTCCGTTGGATTGATATGTCGCTTGAAGAATTGAATTCGCTTTCTGAAAGGAATGCCGCATGACAGAGTTTGATAAATATTCAGACCTTATGAATCTCATCGGCTATGGGCTTGCAAAATTCGATATGGATTTTGTAAAAGAATTCGGATTCAAAACACGGTCTGCGTTTTATCAGTATTGCGTGGATTTGGGATTGGCAAAGACAATAAAATCTGTTACGAACCGGCAGGACAGTTTTGATCCCTATTTTGACAACGGAAGAAAGGGATGGTATCAGCGAAATCAACGGGAGCATATAAAATTATTCATCGACAGTCTTTTCGGAAATGAAGATGCTGCTGGTTATGCGAGCATTGTCAAACTTTATATTCAAGACACTGGCAAAAAGATTGAAATTCCGCAATCGGCAGTTCCGCCTGCAATAAAGTCAAGGTTCAAGCAACTGCAAGAAACGGGAAAAGAAGCGGAATTCTACTTTATGACAAATTATAAAAATATTCCGACTTTTGAAAATGCCTTGCTAGAGGATGCCCGACTGTGGGGCGACGGCTACGATTTTCAGATAAAACTTAACTCAAAGTATTTTCGCGGAAGTCAAAGGCGTAAGGGAACAATCAGGGGCAATCCGTCTTACGCAATCAGAATTTGAAAAAGCGCAAGAATTCAAGCAAGACTATTTTCTTGTTGTTGTAAGCAATTTGATAAGTTCCCCAAAATTCAGCTGCATCTCCAATCCGATTGAAAATCTTGACTTCGTTTCAAAAGAAATAAAATCCGTTCAGCTGAATTATCATACATCATCTTTAAATTGGAGCAAAATATGAAAAACGGTGATATAATAAAACTATATTGCGTTGAACACGTCTGCATTGACGGTGGCTCAACCTATGAGATTTTCAGGACTTTGAATGAAGCGAAGTCTTTTGCGTACGCTGCTGAAAATTGGGATTATGAAAATGTTCCGCTGTTCATTTTCTCTGTGGATTTTGATTCAAAGTCTGTTTATGAAGAAGATGGCGGATTAAACTATGATGATTGCAATGGACTATGGCAGGGAAATTATGAATTTATCGAGGAAGTCGGGAAGATTCCTGATTATTTTGAAAAATATTGAGGCGAAGAATGTCAGAACTTTCATTTAAAACCTATTGCATAGAAAATTACGCGGAATACAAAAATCTTTCTTCCTCTACGGTTTTTGAAAAATTCGTGAATACACAGCTTTTAAAGCATCTAGAAACTGATTATGAAGATTTACACGGAATGGGAAAAGAATTTCTTATGGATTATTTTGACCAATGGTTCGAAGAGAGAAACACAAAATGATTTTGTATCACGGTTCATACACGGTAATTGAAAAACCTCGAATCATCACACAAGAAAAAGGGCGTGATTTCGGCTTCGGCTTTTATACGACCACGATAAAAGCACAGGCGGAACGATGGGCAATCCGCACGGCCAGGCTTCGCTCCCGCCGCTCAGACAAAAATGAAAACGCCGTCGTAAATGTGTACGAATTTGATGAAAGTCTTGCGAAGTGCTTGAACTCAAAATCTCTTCCCAATGCAGATTTGGAATGGCTTGAACTCGTGATAAAATGCCGCTCGGACTTGGATTTCCGACACGGATTCGACATCGTTTCGGGAAAAATTGCGAACGACAATGTTGGCGAGACCGTGCAATATGTGCTTGCGGGAATTATGCGGAAAGAAGATGCGGTTGAGCGATTGCGGTTTGAAAAAATCAACGACCAGATTTGCTTTTGCACTCAAAAGGCATTGGAAGCGATTTCTTTCAAAGAAAGTTATATCGTCAAGAGCGTGAACTGGAGAAATTTTTGATGGCAGATACGCATCACCTTGTAAAAACGATTTTAATTCCGCAGGTTGCCGAACTTCTGATGAAACACAAAGGTCTTTCGGAAGATGAAGCCTTGCGCACGATTTACGAGTCTCCGATTGCACCGCTTTTGGAGGACGATTCGATGGGCTTGTACGGGCAGAGTGCGCTGTATGTGTATGGGCTGATTACAGATGAAAAGACTGTCTAAATACAATCGCAACAATTTCCGTGACATTTACGCAAACAAACCGAAAGGCGTTACAAGAAAAGTCTACGCAAGCGAACACCCGATAGGAATCAACGAAAAATACTACGATTATCAATCGTCAAAAGCAAAGCGCAGAGAAGTTTTTCCCTGCACTTTTTGTTTCCTTTAGTTATAAGAGAGGACAAGTATTTATGGATAAATTGACAGAACAATATTTCAGAGATGAGATTTCAGAAATAAAAGAAAAACTTGAAGAAAGACAGTTGCTTCAAGAAATGGCAAATTGCAGACCTAGCAAAACAGGATTACCTGTGAACATTTGGATTGATGAAACAGAAGCTTATAAAACAGGTAAGCATACCAAAAGAATAAAATTTCAAATAAACAAAAAGCCAAAATTTCAACCTCAAAATACTTGTTCTATGACACTAGATGGAAAAATTCCTGATAAAGTCTGGAATAAAATTAAACAAAATAAAGAATTTGCAATAAGCGGACCTGAAAGAATTGCTGTATCTAATTTTGTAGTCAACAATTCTTATGCATTAGATAAAGTAGCAGACCAATTATTATGGTTAGATGAATTTTGGGAAATCTTTATAAAGGGCGGAGAAGAAGCCTCTGCTAAAGATATTGTAAAATTAAAAAACAAAACAGACGAGTATGTTAAAAAGCATAAAGATGACTAAAAGTACGTCAAGGGATAATTCCGAATAATCTTATTTTAATTTTCTCCACAATCAGACAAAAAAGGGCGTTTCCACTATAATCTTTTTCAGGGAAACAGAATGAACTACACGCCACAAATTGACAACTTACCGATAACGCCGCACCTTGACGACATTTGCACCGCGCTCACCGCTTCGCCGAGCCGATTTCTCATCTTGACCGCAGAAACCGCCGCAGGCAAATCCACCGCCGTTCCTCTCGCGCTCCTAGAGCATTTTTCAGGCAAAATCCTTATGCTTGAACCGCGCCGCCTTGCCACCATCGCGATTGCCTCTCGCGTTGCCACTCTTTTGGGCGAAAACGTCGGAAAGACCGCAGGCTACCGAATGCACGGCGAAAACAAAACGGGAAAATCCACGCGCCTCGAAGTCATCACGCAGGCAATTCTGACCAGAATGCTCCAAAGCGACCCCAGCCTTGAGGGCGTGTCCGTCGTCGTCATCGACGAGTTTCACGAGCGAAGTATTCACGCCGACCTCGCGCTTGCGTTCCTCAAAGAATCGATGATTCTCCGCGAAGATTTATTCGTTATCGTGATGAGCGCAACGATTGAAACAACATCGCTTTCGGCATACCTTGAAAATGCGAGCGTTTTCGCGGTGAAGGGCAGGCAGTTCCCCGTTGAAATCGAATACAAACCGAACACCTCCGTTTCGCGCGCCGTCAAAGACGAGCTTTTTGCAAACACCGACCGCACGATTTTGGCGTTCTTGCCAGGACTGCGCGAGATTCTGAAAGCAAAAGACGAACTTGCCGACACGGACGCAGAAATCCTCGTGCTGCACTCAAGCATTTCAAGCGAGGAGCAAAAGAAAGTGCTCACGCCTGCAAAAAGCGGCACGCGGCGCGTCATTTTGTCGTCGGCAATCGCAGAAACGTCGCTGACCGTCCCCGATGTTACGATTGTGATAGATTCGGGACTGTCGCGCACCGTGAAAATGAATCCCGCCACGGGAATGGAACGGCTGATTACCGAGCGCGAAAGCGTGTTTTCGGCAGAGCAGAGGGCAGGGCGAGCAGGGCGTGTCCGAGAAGGCAGATGCGTTCGCCTGTGGGCTAAAAACGATGTGCGCCCCGCCGAGCAGAGCGCAGAAATTGAGCGCGCCGATTTGCTTTCGCTCGTTTTGGAGTGCGCACAATGGGGCGCGCTCGACATCGCCGCACTCGATTGGTACACGCCGCCCAACCGCGCCTCGTGGACACAAGCGCAAACGCTTTTGAAAACGCTTAGCTGCCTTGACGAGAAAAACGCAATCACTGAAAAAGGCAAAGCGGTGCTTGAAATCGGGGAAAATCCGCGCCTTTCGTGCATTTTGCTTGAGGGCAGGACGCAAAATCGCACCGATGAGGCAGTGAGCGAAGTGATACACTACACGTCGTATCAAAACCGCGCAGATATTCTCCGCCGCGTCAAGCACATCAGAACTTCGGGCGCGCTCGGCGTGAAAAATCTTTTGCTCGCAGGATTTCCCGACCGCATTGCTTCTCGCACGCAAGATTTCGGCGTGTATCAGTTCCCGTCGGGCAGGCAGGCGACGCTGACGGCGGACGAAAAGCGAAAATACAGCGTTCCCCCTGCGTTCATCATCGCCATCGAAGCCGATTCTGGCGACGTGCAAGGCAAAATCAGCGCGTACAAGGAAGTGGACGAGGCAGAAGCGCAGGCGTTTTTGCAAGCGAGGGCGACGAAATCCACCACGGCGTATTTTTCGGAGGGCAAGAATGATGATAAAAAAATCATCGTGGAAGAGGTCGCCTCTTACGGCGAAATCGTGCTTTCTCGGCGCAAAAAAGAGCCGTCGCTTGCAGATTTCAAGCAGGCAGTCTGTGAGGCGGTGAGGAAAAACGGCGTGTCGTGGCTTTCGCTTTCTCAAAATGCGCAAAATCTTTTGCTGCGCGCTCGATTTTTATCTCAGACGGGCGACCGAAAGTTACAAGAGAAGCTCGACGCGCTTTCGTCCACGGCAGACGAATGGCTTTCGCCGTTTATCACTGAAAAGAGTTTGCGCGAAGAGGGCGTTTTCAATGCTCTGTGCTATTATCTTGACGACGCGAAAATCAACCGCGATGCCCCGCAGTCGATAACGCTTTCGAACGGCAAAACGCGCCGTCTTATTTACGAAGACCAAGGAAGTGCAGGGATTGTGCCTGTTTTGGAGATAATCATTCAGCAGATTTTCGGGGTGAAGGAAACGCCGAGGGTTCATGGTGTTCCCGTGCTATTGCGCTTGCTTTCGCCTGCGAGCCGACCGCTACAGGTTACGCGCGACCTTGCGGGATTTTGGGCGAACACATGGGCAGATGTGTGCCGCGAGATGAAGGGCAGATACCCCAAGCACAACTGGCAACCCTAGGCTTGTGTTGCTTTTCTTAAACTCTTTCTCGATTAAAGAAGATTACAGAATCTGATACATAAAAATGCAGGATTCATCATAGGCGGGCTTGACGTGCTTGTGAACGAACTCTTCTAGCTCTGGCTCAAGGCGCGAGAAACCGAACGTAGAATAATGCTCGATAAGCTCGTCCTCGGGCAGTGCGTAAATGTAAAGAGCCTGCACGCCGATAAGCTCCGCCACTGTTCGCGCAATGGGCAAGATAAAGTCGCGGAACATTGTCTCGCCAATCTTTCGCTCTTCGGGGTGCTTTGTGCGATATGCCGAGTTCACCGCGAAGTTTGAAAGCTCCACAGCTGGCACAGCATAGAAATTGATAGGATTATCCGTCCCGTCCTCAAGCGTGAACAGCCCCGCCCGCAACGAGAAATAGCCCGCAATTTCGTCGGTGTCTTTCGCCTTTACCAGATACGTCCTGTTGAGTTTCTGACGCTCTTCGTATTCGGCACTTTCCTTGAGATAATACTCAAGCCCTTTGCCTGACGGTTTCGCCACGTTAAACGCCTTGATTTCGTCAAGGTTTTTCATCGAAGCAAGCAAATGCTCATATCTGAAAAGGTCGTGTTTAATCTGTACCATCATCGCTTACTCCATTGTGCGAAGCCGCTCACGCTGTTCCTCGCTCATCTCGGCGAGCCGCGAAGCGATGTACTCATCAACATCCTTGTTCAACTGCGTAAAATCGGGGCGCGGAGTGTTGATAATAGCGGTGATAACGCGCTTTGCCATATTGTCGTCGGGCAAACGGTCTAATGCTTCTTTCTGACCCATTGTTCTCATAGGATTCCTCCTCGTGTGTAAGATACGTTTTAGTATACCACGCGACCCCGTTTTTGTGTAGCACGTTTGCCCCGCAAACAAACACGGCGACCCGATTTCCCTCGAGCCGCCGTGTTTATTTGGCATATATTGCGCACTATCTCTCAATCTCCTCTTCTACCGCCAGCTTCGCGCTCTCCAAAAACTGCTTTCTTGTTGCAATGCAAACGAGAGCTGTATGAATGAAGCAATAAACTAGTATTTTTGCACCATCTTGCTTTCCACAAAATCATACACTCGCTTTGATAAAACAAGAGCGGATTTTGCTTCGGATTCCAAGATTTCTATATTGTTCGGGTATCTTGTCTGCACGGAATATGGAGTAAGTCTGGCACAATCTGCGATTAAAGCAGAAAAATCAGAATCTAACGAAATGCACTGCTGACACAGCACTATCAAATTATGCGTTCTTTGCACTTCCTCGCCTTTAAAAACACAAAATGCCTTTAGAGCCTTTTCTGCACATTGTTGGCAGTGGTAACAGGCAATTTCAATTTGCGGCGGCACAACTTTTTCCATAAGTACAGTCGCACTGATATAATCGTCTTTTGATTTTTCAAGCCATTGTTCTACAAGTTCACTCGCCATAAAGCAAAATTCCTTCATTTTGAATTGTCCGCTCGATAGATGAAGAAAGCAATTTTCTCTCCTCAAAATCCTTTTCGTAAGAAGCAAGCACATCAACAGGAACGCTCATCGGAGATTTTGCAAGCGAACAGTAGATTTTCTGCATTGCCTCAATCGGACGAATCGCACCGTTTGGAAGCACGACGAAAAAATCATAATCACTTTGCGCTGTCTGCTCTCCGCGTGCATAGGAGCCAAAAAGATATATTTTTGAAACATCTACAGTGTTGAGTATTTCGTTTTTTATCTCATTTATTGCAACAGGCAACATCTTTTCACCTCCATATCTTTATTCTGTATAAGTTCAGCAATTTGTTTTTGTGTTTCTTGCGGAAGAATCAGAGTTTAATTATTGCAAGCTTCGGAATATGCTCAAAATGCTTGTCCTGCGTTACGACCGTCATATCGTTCGCAATCGCTGTAGCAGCAATCCACATATCATTTTCGGGCATAATGTTGCCATGCGCTTGCAACTCGCATTTCAATTTTCCGTATTCAGCCGCCACTTCTTTCGTTACATCAAGCACAGGATACGACAGGCAAAACTGCATATAGTTGTCGCGATTAGATTGCTTCTGCTGCGATTTTTCCGAACCGAACAGCAATTCCCCGATTACGACAACAGATGTGTGAATCGATTTCAACTTGCGGGCTTGTTCTGCAACCGCATTGTCGCCTTTGATAATGCGGATAATTACATTCGTATCGAGAATATTACCATTCATTCGGCTCAATTCTCCTGCATTCCTTCACGGCTTCAAGCATTTTCTCGCTGTCCTCGTCGCTTACCGTACCGAAAAAACGGTCTATAGGAGAGACTTCCGCAGTGGTTTCCCGCTTTTTTCTTTTGAACACTTGCGACAGCCGTGCCAGCAACGCTACGCACTGGTCATAAGAAAATGCATCGACCTCCGTCATCATCGCATTAAAAGCCACATCGCTCATAAGCCACCTCCATATCTTTATTATACCACACTTCTGGCTATTTTTCTCCCCCAATCTCAGCCTCAACCGCCAGCTTTGCACTCTCTAAAAGCTGTTTGCTCTCCTGCCGTAACGCAAACGAGGTCTGTATAAGTTCAGCGATTTTCTTTTGTGTTTCTTGCGGAAGAATGGGGATAGGCAGATTGGATTTTTGTACCGCCGTCAAAATATAGCTATACCATATAGCAAAAGCATAGCTATACCATGCGGTTAAGCATAGGCATACCATATAGTATAAGCATAGGCATACCATATAGTATGTGATTAGGCTTTCACCGCCGTAAGTGTTTTGGAATATGAGCCGACTTTGAGCGTTTTCCCTGCGATTTTTCCATTTTGCAGTTTCGTTCTCACTTCAAGCGTGAAATCGTCTGCGTTCACGTCGGCAGGGAAAATCACGACGACGCGGGCGGGCTTATTGTCGATAACGGTCGCCGCGCGAGATTCTCCAGAAGCCGTTACAGCGAACACGCCCTGTTCTGCGTCCGTCGCGTCGAACTTGAGCCGTGCGCCCGTAATCTCGATGACCGTTCCCGCCTTGATGACCGTGCCGTCGCCAGAAACGGTGTCTTTTACGCGCGTGATATACGGGTCGGTGGATTTGCCCTCGGTTTTCTGCGTTGTCGTCTTTGAGGCGGCTTCGCGGATTGCGCTTCCTGCGTTCACGTTGAGTTTTACGGCGTGGCGCGATTTGTCGAAGGTGTCGTTTTCGTCGGTGAACACGCCCGTGA
>CALBGU010000194.1 GCA_937893155.1 uncultured Treponema sp.
GTTCGGAAACTGAAGTTTTTTTATGTAGCAAGGGGCTTAAGCCCCTTGTCAAAGCTATATTATCGAACAGGTCTATTAAATCTCAATTACAGACGCACCTATCATTTAATAGGTGCAAAAAAATGTTCAGAAACGAACACCTATTAAATGATAAGAACAAAAAACTGTTCAGAAATGACCGCCTATTGTTTAATAGGTGCAAGAAAATGTTCGGAAACGAACACCTATTAAATGATAAGAACAAAAAACTGTTCGTTTTGACCAGCTATTAAATGATAGGAAAAAATGTTGTGTCAAAAGGTCTGCTGATGTTATAAGTCTGTCATTGGCGAACTTGATTCGGAATCTCATTTCGTGGTCGATTTTTTTAAGAATCGAATCAAAACACGTTGTTTTTGGGAAAAAATAAAAAAATCGGGATAACGCTTCAGCATTGCTTTTTAGAATTACGCTCCCGATTATCAATGCGGTTTTATATATCTTGCTCGCTCAAAAAATCGAGCACCATCGCCTTTTGCCTGCCTTGCAATATCGTAGACCACATTGCAAGATTGTCAATCATCGCTTGCTTTGCCCATTGTTTGCATTTATGCCACAGTTTTATCATCGTTTGTTCCTCCGCTGTTTGCTTTTATTTTACGATTATTACTATATTGCCCAAATAGTGCGCAAACAAGCACTGATTTCGCCCAAAATCGGTAAAATCCGGACTGATTTTTCAAAGATGTGCGGCGGAATCTTCTGCGCAAAAAATGGCACGAATGCAGAAGATATGCAAAAAGAGAAGCGGCTCTATTGATTATTCTTGAGATTTTCTGTATAAAAACGGTATGTTATTGACGTTTTTGGTTTTGTTTTTTGTGCTGTGGCTCTTATGTGCAATACTGAAAATAGTATTCGGCTTAACGTTTGCGATTTTGGGCTTAGCGCTGAAAATCGTATTGCCGCTTTTCATTTTTCTGTTGCTTGCGGCTGTTATTATACTCTGAAAATGCGCTCTTTTTTCAAAAAGTTACTCGTCCTTTTTATTACGCTGTTTCTTGTTTCTGCTGTTACTTTCTGCGCTTTTCGTATCATTCCGGGCGACCCCGCGCTGTTAATGCTCGGCACCGAGGCAAGCGATGAGCAACTGATGCGGCTGCGGGAAGATTTGGGGCTGGATAAATCGTTGAGTGCGCAATACACGCAATGGATTTCGGGCATTTTCCGCGGCGATTTCGGGCAATCGATTCGATATAAAAAAAGCGTGGCAAGTCTGATAAAGCCGCGCGCTCTCGTAACGCTGTCGCTGGGGGGCTTGTCGCTTTTGGCGATTAGCGCGGCGGGGATTTTTCTGGGGATTTTTTCAGCAAAAAAAGACGAACGCCCCGTTTTGAACTTTTTAACCACCCTTGCGCTTTCCGTGCCGAATTTTTACTTGAGCGTCATCATCATCTGGATTTTCGGCTTGACGCTCCATCTTTTTGTTCCGGGGCAATTCGTGCCGTTTTCGGAAAATCCTATCGCATTTTTCAAAAGTTTGTTTTTCCCTGTCTTGACCATCGCGCTTCCAGAAAGTGCAATTTTGGCAAAATACGTCCGTGCGGCTGTTTTGGGCGAAAAACGCCTCGGCTATGTTCGCACCGCCCGCAGCAAAGGCGCAAAAGAAAACGCGGTGTTTTTTAACCATATTCTCAAAAATGCAATCGTTGCGGTGTTTCCGCTTTTGGGAATGATTGCGGGCAGCGTTTTTTCCGGCTCGATTATCGTGGAGCAGATTTTCGGCATTCCTGGCATCGGGCGGCTTTTGATTTCGGCGGTGTCTTCGCGCGATTTTCCGCTCACGCAGGCGCTGGTGCTGTACATCGCGGTCATCGTGGTGACGATAAATTTTGCGGTTGATGTCATCGTGCAGTTCATCGACCCTAGAATCCGATTGGAGAAATAAAATGGCAAAAATGGGCTTTGAAATGAAAATCGGGATTTTTCTTGTGTCGGCAATCATTTTGCTTGCGCTACTTAGCATTTTTTACACGCCTTACGACATTTCCGCGATGAACGTTTCTGCGCGCAATTTGCCGCCGTCGCTCTCGCATTTTGCGGGCACAGACCGATTCGGACGCGATATTTTTAGTCGCTTGATGGTCGGTTCGCGTTTTACGCTGATTACCGCGCTTGCAACCGTGGCGGGAAGCACCGTTTTCGGTACGCTGCTCGGGCTTTTTTCGGGCTACGCGGGCGGAGTCATCGACGAAATCATTATGCGCGTGGTGGACGCGGTTACGTCGTTTCCGGGCATTTTGATTGCGCTCATCGTTGTTACCGTGATGGATTACGGAAAATACACGATTATCCTTGCGCTGTGCATTATGTTTGTGCCGAGTTTTACGCGCGTGGTCAGAATGGGGACGCTGCAATACAAAGACACCGAATTTGTGCGCTATTACCGAACGTTCGGCGCGTCTCATCTGCGCATTATTTTTGTGCATATTTTGCCGAACATTGCGCCAATGCTGCTTTCGAGCGTGGTCATCGGGCTTTCTAACGCAATCCTTGCCGAGTCGAGTATGAGCTATCTGGGCTTGGGAATTCAGCCGCCTGCGCCGAGTTGGGGCTGGATGCTCAACGAAGCGCAGAGTACGGTATTCCGCTCGCCGTGGTACGCGCTTTCAACGGGGATTTTTATTGTGGTAACGATTGCGGGATTTAATTTTATCGGCGAGGGAATCAGAAAGATTTTCGGGTGAATTATGGAAGAGCACATTTTGAGCGTAAAAAATCTTTCGATAACCGTGAGCGAAGGAAACAGCGATTTTACGGCGGTGGACGGCGCAGATTTTTTTGTGCGGCGGGGCGAAATCGTGGGAATCGTGGGCGAATCTGGCTCTGGCAAATCGCTTAGCGCGCTGTCGCTGATGTCGCTTTTGCCACCGACTGCGCAGGTGCGGGCAGGAGAGGCGCTGTTTGACGGGCGCAATTTGTTTTCGCTCACGAACGACGAGCGGCGGGCGGTCTACGGCGATGAGATTTCGATGATTTTTCAGGAACCGATGACGAGCCTCAATCCGCTTTTGAAAATCGGAAAGCAACTCATTGAACCGCTGAAAATCCACAAAAAATACAATATGCGACGCGACGGCGAAAAAATCCGCGAAATCGTAAAAGACTCGCTCGACAGCGTGGGACTGACCGAGACGGAGCGCGTGCTGAATGCGTATCCATACGAGCTTTCGGGAGGAATGCAACAGCGCGTGATGATTGCGATGGCGTGCATTTGCCGTCCCAAATTGCTCATTGCCGACGAGCCGACGACCGCGCTCGACGTTACCACGCAGGCGCAGGTGCTTGCGCTGCTTCGCAAAATAAACCGCGAACTCAAAACGGCAATCCTGTTCATTTCGCACGACATCGGGGTGATTCGCCAATTTTGCGACCGCGTTATCGTGATGTATTCGGGGCAAATTGCCGAGAGCGGCTCTGTGCGCGATGTTTTGGAAAATCCGCTGCACGAATACACCCGCGCGCTGCTTCGCTCTGTGCCGATGCGGCGAAAAAAAGGCGCGCTGCTCGAGTGCATTGGCGGGCACGTTCCGTCGGTGAGCGAAAAACGGCTCGCGTGCCAATTTGCGCCGCGGTGCAAAAAAGCCACGACTGAATGCTTTTCGGTGCGTCCTCAAGAAATGGTTTTGCAAAACGCCCATTTTGCGCGCTGTTGGGCGGCATTTTCGGCAGGAGGAAAAAAATGAGCGAAATCCTTGAAATCAATGATGTGAGCGCGGGGTATGCCGACAAAAAAGGCGTGCTCAAAAATGTGTCGCTCAAGATACAGCACAACGAATTTTTCGGGCTGGTGGGCGAATCAGGCTGCGGAAAATCCACGTTATCGCGGGCAATTTTGGGACTGTTGCCGTTTGAAGGCTCAATCCGCATTAACGGCATTTCGCTCCAATCGTACAGCCGCCTTGAGCGTCCGCGCGCGGTGCAAGCCGTGTTTCAAGACCCGCTTGCCGCCTTGAACCCGCGAAAAACGGTGGCGTTTACGATGGAAGAGCCGCTGAAAATCCACCGAATCGGGACGCGGGACGAGCGCAAAAATGCGGTCAGACGAATGCTTTCGCGAGTGGGGCTGGACGACAGCCTTTTGACGCGATACCCCAGCGAACTTTCGGGCGGACAGCGGCAGCGCGTGTGCATTGGCACATCGCTTATGCTTCAGCCGCAGTTGGTGGTGGCAGACGAAGCGGTGAGCGCGCTTGATGTTTCGGTCGGTTCGCAGATTTTGAATTTGTTTCAAGAAATCCATTCCGAAATGGATTTTTCGCTGCTTTTTATATCGCACAATATCAATGTGGTGTATTATCTCTGCGACAGAATTGCGGTGATGTTCAAGGGGCGAATTGTGGAAATGGGGACGGCGGACGCGGTGTGCAATCACCCGCTGCACCCGTACACGCGGCTTTTGATGTCTGCGGTGCCCGATTTGGACGACGACACCGAGCCAAAAGCGCCGCTCGTCAAGTTCAAGCGCGCCGAAGATGTGCCGGAAGGTTCGTGCGGATTTTATCGCCGCTGTCCGTACTGCACGGCGATTTGCGAAAAAGAAAGCGCGCTCGTGAATGTGGCAAAAATGGGTGAGAATGAACATCTGGTTAGATGTCATCACATATATCAATTATAGTTTTTTGAAAATCGGAGGATTTGAAAATGAAAAAACGTTCAAAAGCGGCATTTGCGGCTCTGGCGGCGGCAATCGTGTTTTGTGCGTGCGGCAACGGCGCTCAAAAATCGACGCAGAATACGCAGGACGCAGCAGGCGAAAAGGCTAGGGCAATCGCGGACGGCGGAGATTTTTCGTTCGGGATTGCCACGGAACTCAACAATTTTGACCCGTTCGACAGCGGAACTGCCGAAAGCCGTGCGGTGAATTTCAACATTTTTGAAGGCTTGGTCAAAGTCGCACAAGACGGCGGTTTTGTGCCTGCAATCGCGGAAAGCTGGACGATTTCGGACGACGCGAAGGTCTACACATTCGCTCTTCGTAAAGCGGTGAAATTCCACAACGGCAAAACGGTTGATTCTGACGATGTGTTGTATTCGATTCAGACGGCAATCGACAGCAAACTGAACGGATTTTCTGAAATCGAGAGCTTTAAAATCGACGGCGAAAATCTGGTGATTACGCTCAAAAATGCGAACGCGGGCTTTATTGCGTATCTGACGAGCGCGATTGTGCCCAAAGATTACGACGGCAATGCGCGAAATCCTGTGGGAACAGGTCCGTTCAAATTCGCCGAATTTGCCGAGCAAGACCACGTTAAATTGGTGCGGAATGATGATTATTGGGGCGAAAAAGCGCATTTGGACAGCGTTACCGTCAAGTTTGTGGCGAGTCAGGCGAATCTGGTCATCAGTTTTCAGTCTGGCAGCATTGACGGATTTTCGGCAGAGGCGGGCACTGTTATGCAGCTCGATGAAAACAGCCTGAATCGCTTTGAGTCCAACTCGAATGCGGTGCAGCTCATCGCGCTGAACAACGATTTTGAGCCGTTCAAAGACGTTCGCGTTCGGCAAGCGTTGAATTATCTTGTTGACAGACAAGAAATTATCGACACCGTGAATTATGGTAGCGGCGTTATCGTGGGAAGCGGATTGATTCCTGCGCTTTCAAAATACTTTGATGAAACGCTTGGTGCGGCGTACAACCTGAAAGACAATGTGGAAAAAGCCAAGGCATTGCTGAGCGAGGCGGGCTACGCGGACGGATTTTCGTTCACGATTACGGTGCCGAGCGTGTACACCGTGCACGTGGATACGGCGGCGGTTGTGGTGAATGAGCTTGCAAAGGCGGGAATCCGCGCGGAAATCAAGCAGGTGGATTGGGCAACGTGGCTTTCTTCGGTGTACAAAGGCAGACAGTACGAGGCGACAATCATTTCGCTTGACGGCGCGTTGGCGTATCCGACGGCGTTTTTGTCGCGCTATGAGTCAAAGGCGGGCAACAATTTTGTGAATTTCAAGAGCGATGCTTACGACGCGGTGTATGCACAGGCGGTCTCAACCGTGGACGACGGTGAAAAAGTCGATTTGTTCAAAAAATGCCAGCAGATTTTGTCTCAAGAGGCGGCTTCGGTGTTTTTGCAGGACATAAGCGAGTTTACGGTGTATAATAAGCATTTTGCGGGCTACAAGGGCTATCCGTTGTATGCGCGCGATTTTTCTGCGATTTACAAGGTGGACTAAAAGAGTGAATACTGTTATCGTTGGCGGCGGTCTTACGGGCGTTCAGCTCGCGCGCCGTCTTATAAATGAAAAAAACGACGTGGTTCTTATCGAAAACAACGAAGAGACCGCGCGTCATCTTTCTAATCGACTCAACTGCGCTGTTTTGAACGCTGACGGCAACAGTATGGAAACGCTTGAAAAAGCAGGAATCCAAAAGGCAGATGCTTTGGTGTGTGTAACGAGCAGCGACGAGGTGAATATGATTACCTGTTCGCTTGCCGATGCGCTGTATCCCGACGTGCTGAAAATTGCGCGCGTGCGAAATTATGCGTATTATGTGAACACCGCGCAGGCATCTGCCGAGCACGAGGCGGCGCTCAAGGCGCGGAGCCGTCCGCTGTATGGCATTGATTTTATGGTGCACCCCGACGTTGAGGCGGCGTCTTCGATTCTGAAAGCGGTGGAGCACGGCGCGTCTACCGAAGTGATTGCGTTTGAAAACACGTCGTTTGAACTGTGCAGAATCACCGTGGAAGAAGGGAGTGCGCTGGACGGAAAGCTCGTAAAAGATGTGCGTCAGTTGACGGACAAGCCGTTTTCGGTGTGCTATGTGGAAAGCGGCGAAAAAAGCGAACTTGCTTCGGGCTTTACGCAGATTTGCGCGGGCGACAAAATCGGTGTGCTGACCGAGCGGGCGAATATTGCCGAAATGCTGGATTTGTGCGGCTCAAAGGCGCAATCGCTTCGGAAAATCGCCCTTGTTGGTGCGGCGCAAATCGGCACGCTCGTGTCGGACGCTCTGCTTTCGGCAAAAAAGGGCAATCTTTTTGGGAATATCCTCAAGCCCGCCAAACGCCGCGCAAAGACCTTCGTCATCATTGACAGCGATGAAAAAAAATCCAAACTGGCAAGCGAGCGTTTCGGCAAAGAAGCCAACGTGTTCAACGCCGACATCACCGACGACGCGTTTATTCAAGAAGAGGGCTTGGAGCATTTTGACCTTGCTATTTGCGCCACCACGAATTATGAGCTGAATATGGTTGCAAGCGCGTACCTCAAATCGCTCGGCGTGGACCGCACGATTGCCGTGGTTGCAGGCTCGGCATACGAAAATATCGCTAAAAACATCGGCGTGGACATTCCGATTCCCATTCGCGACGCAGTGGCAGACAGCATTATCGGGCATCTCAAAGGCAAAGCCGTGACGGGCATTCACACCGTTTCGGGCGGCAATTTTGAAACAATCGAGTGCGTCATTACTGCGTCGTCGAAGGTCTGCGGCAAAAATCTGATTCAGATTGCACACAAAGGCGAATTCCTCGTTCTCATCGTCAGAAAGGCTGGCGAGCAAAAGTATCAAATCCCCGTCGGCAAAACCGTGCTGGAAGAAGGCGACAGCGTGCTTTTAATCACGAGCGCGAGGGCAAATGAGCGGACGATACATTATTTTGGCGGGCGAAAATGAAGACGGTGTGCTTGATAATTGCGGCGATTTTGGCAACGGTTGCGCTATCTTTTGCGCTTCCCATTGCGTGTGCGCTGTATTTTGGCGAAACGGCGATGATAAAACCGTTTGCGATTCCGATGGCGTGTATGCTTTTTGCCGCCGCGGCTGTTTTTGTGAGCCTGCGCGGAAAACGGCAGCCGCTCACGTTGCGCGAAAGTTTTGTCGTCGTGGCGTTGTCGTGGAGTTTGGCATCGCTTTTTGGTGCAATCCCGCTGTATCTTTCGGGCGTTATCGGCGATTTTTCGTCCGCGGTATTTGAAAGCGTTTCGGGCTTTACGACCACTGGCGCGACCATTATGCAGAACATCGACAGCGCGCCTCGGAGCATAAATCTGTGGCGATGCCTTGAGCATTGGCTTGGCGGTATGGGAATTGTGACGCTCACCGTTGCGCTCTTGCCGCTTTTGGGCGTGGGCGGCTTTCAGCTCATCAAAGCCGAAACCACGGGACCCGAAAAGGGCAAAGTGACCCCAAAAATCGGGGAAACGGCAAAATTGCTCTGGGCGATTTACGTCGGCTTGACCGTGCTGCAGACGCTGCTTCTCAAATGGGCGGGAATGACTTTTTTTGATGCCGTCTGCCACGCATTTGCCACGCTCGGCACGGGCGGATTTTCCACCAAAAGCGAAAGCGTGGGCGGCTTTCATAGCGCGGCAATCGACATCATTTGCACGATTTTTATGGTGCTTGCGGGTGTGAATTTCAGTTTGTATTTCTACGTTTTCACGGGCAAAATCCGCGAACTCAAAACGAACAGCGAACTCAAAGCGTATCTGTGGATTTTCGCGATATGCACCGCGCTTATCACGCTGTTCCTGCGTCCCGTCTACGGCTCGCTTTTGACGGCGTTGCGTTACGGTGCGTTCCAAACCGCTTCGATTATCACCACCACGGGCTTTGCCACGGCGGATTATATGCAGTGGAATCCCGCGGCGCAGTTTGTGATTTTCATTCTCTTTTTCTTTGGCGGTTCGTCTGGCTCGACGGGCGGCGGCATAAAAATAATCCGCTGGGTTGTTTTGGGCAAACAAATCAACAACGAAATCAAAAAAACGCTTCACCCGCACGGCGTGTATTCCCTGCGCCTAAACTCCCAGCCGAGCGGCAAAGGCATCATCATTTCCGTTGCGTCGTTCCTGTTTTTGTATACGATACTTGTCGGTGCCGTAACGCTCATTTCGTGCGCATTCAATCTGGATTTGTTCACCGCGCTCACCGCCTCGCTTTCTATGGTGGGAAACATCGGACCCGCATTCGGCGCGCTCGGACCTTCGCAAACGTGGGCAGCCGTGCCGTCCGCGCTCAAAATCGTCTATTGCTTTGCGATGCTCGCCGGCAGACTTGAGCTGTACACGATGCTTTTGTATTTTTTCCCGTCGTTCTGGAAACGCTGAATAATCTTGAGGACGGTAAAGAATGCCGACGCTGCGGGGCAAATTAAGGAAGGTGGCAGACGGGAAGAACGGTGCAAATAATGCAAAACGGTTCGCCTACGTTGTCGAGTTTGGTCGTCAGATGTATCGTGCAGCTCTTTTCTGTCGTCTCCTTGCCTTTCGCCTTGATTTTCGTTTCTTTTTGCAAGATTCCCCCGTTTTTGGCGCGGGCAAGAAGGTGGAGCGTTTCAACATCGCTGAGCGTGAAAATACTGCGGAGTGTCGGGGATTCGCCTTCGGTTATGTGCAGTGATTTTTGAGCGCACGAATTAAAACTATGTGCGATGCCGTCCATATCAAAAATCAAAATCGGAACGTTCAGCGAATGAAAAATCTCGCGGCTCACATTTTTTACGGTGGGGCTGAAAAGATTGTGATGCTTTATCGCGAACCAAAACGAAAAACAGACCGCCGCAAACGCCACGCTATACGAAAAAGTGGGGTACTCCGTCGAAAATGCGCCCTTGAACATATCAGGAAATGCCGCAAACAAAATAACGAAATTTGCCAAAATAAGCTCTACCACAAATTGCTTGTCGCGCTTTAATTTTTTGCCTTTGTACCAATGAACGCCGTGAACCATAAGCGCAATCGCGATTGCACTAACATAGCTGTAATGAAACGCAAATGCGCCGCCGTTTGGAACATTTTCGTATGCAGTATGAAAATCGTAGCGCACATAGATAATCGCTGACGGTCTGCCAAAAATGATAATATCGAGCACTGCGTATAAAATAAAAAATCCCAAAACAAAAATCTGGATACTCTGCTTGAATTTTACTTCTACCGATAAAAATGCCAGTTCTATCAGCAAAAAAATATCGATTGCGCAAAGCCCTGCCAAACGCGGAATATACGCATAATCCACATTCGGCATAAATCCCATAACGGCATATCCCATACAGATAAAAAAAGTGTCTATCCCCAAGCAAAGCATTGCAATTCTCGTGTGCCCGCTTTCCTTTTCCGACACAAAAAAAGAGATTCCCGCGGTAAGCGCAAGGACTGCAAGACACGCAAGAATAAGATTCAAATATATTCCGAGCATTTTTTCTCCTCAACGTGCTGCTCGCTAAAACTTTTTATGCAACAATCGCTTTCTTTTTTATAACATACTCACGTTTTTTGTTCCATTGCAAAAATGCAAAAAGAGGAGATTTTCTATAATGGCATAGATATTTTTGGCAGGAAAATAAAAAAGACCCTAGATTTCTCTAAGGTCTTCGTGCCACCGGTTGGAATCGAACCAACGACAGACGGATTTTCAGTCCGTTGCTCTACCAACTGAGCTACAGCGGCGTAACGTGATTATTTTATATCATAAAAGCGCATAAAGAGTCAATATCTTTTTTAATTTTTTTTGCTTTTTTTTCAAATTTTTCAAAAAATCTATTTGGCATTGCACAGCCGCGCTCTATACGCCGATGTTTTATATATAATGGACATAATGGATATTTTTAAGCACAAACACAAAATAATTCTCATCGCGGCGTTTTTTTCGGCGGCAAGCATTTTTTCACAGACAGAAGCGACAACGCCCCAGCGCGAAAAATTCGTGTCGTACAGCAAGCAGTTTCTCGGCACAAAATACCAGCGGGGCGCGACCGGCCCCGACGCATTCGACTGTTCGGGCTTCGTGTACACGATGAGCAGGGAATCGGTGGGCGTTCAGCTTCCGCGCACATCGCAGGCGATGTACACATACGCGGTGTTAATCCCCGAATCTGACCGCGAAATCGGCGATTTGGTGTTTTTCCGCACGACAAACTCGGGCAATGTGTCGCATGTGGGCATTTTGATTAGCGAGGATACGTTTATCCATTGTGCCAGCGACGGTCCGACGACGGGCGTGATTACGTCGAGCCTGAAATCTGGGTATTGGAAACAGCATTATATTGGTACGGGGCGCGTTTTAGAGCCTGCGCAAAAAAAGAAAATCACCGTCAATCCGCTTCCCGCAAGCGAAAAAAAGAGCGAATCCACGGAATCAGCGGCAAAAACGCCTGCTGCTCAGCAAAACGTGCAGCAAAAAAACGCGAAGGCAGCAACGGCGGAAAATCGCACGGTTACCAAGACTTCTGCAAGCACAAAACCAAAATCGACGAGCAAAACCAGCGATTTCACGGCAGATTTTTCGCTCTGTATGGATTGGAGCGTGCTGACCGCCAAGGATTTCATCTTGAATTTCCGCGGAATTTCGTCTTCGGCGAATATTCGCTATACGGCGTGGGAGCTGGAACCCGGGCTGGGCGTGATGTTTCGCTACGATAATCGTATGGGCATTGTGCAGTTCCCGGTTGTTGTGTCGCTTACGTTTTCGGAGTATGTTCGCGCGTATGCAGGTCCGGTCATCACGTTCGGCACGCCGGAAGTCCCCGCCGACAGCGAGCACGAAGCAAAAGGCTCTGTGTTCCCCGGCATTATCGGTCTTTCGTTTTCTACGCCGAGTTGGAATGCAGGTGCGGTAAAGATTGCGCTCATTCAAGATATACAGTACACTGTATTCAACGAAACGGACAATTCTGCGCTTTCGGCTCGAAACAGTGCGGCAAGCGGGATTTTGCTGTCCACAGGAGTGCGGGTTTCTCTGCCATTATGAAACATACAAAAACACATTTTTTAGGGATATTGTTTTTTTGTGCGATTGCGCTGTTTACGGGCTGTTCCGAAAAAATCGCGATAAAGCACAATGCTGACAATTCGATTTTGCTTGAGTTCAACAGTGCGGCGGGCAAAAATTTGAGCGCGCTGATTTCGTCGTTTACGGGAATGAGCGCGAACGAGCCGCTGTTTGACGAACGACAGACAGCCGAGGCGGTAAAAGCGCACGGTGGAACACAGGTTTTCGTAAAATCAAAGAACGGGGCGGATTTGGAGCTTTCGGTTACGTTTGCGGGCAATCAAAAAAATGCGCTGTCGCCGCTGTTTGCCGAGTCGAGCGACGGAACGCAGTTCGTTCTGACGATTTCGCCTGAATCAATGCGGCAGTTCATCGCGCTTTTGCCGGAAGACACGGCAGAATACACGGAACTTTTGATTGCGCCGATTTTTACCGGCGACAAAATGAGCGCAGAAGAATACGTCCAGACGCTCGCGGCGGTGTACGGAAACGATATTGCTGGCGAAATGCGTTCGGCAAAAATCGAGTTTTCGGTTACGTCCAAAAAAGGCATTAAACAGATTCTCAACGTTTCTCTTGCCGAGATTTTATCTTCGCAAGAAACAAAAAAATACACATTCGACTGGTAGAGGTTTTTATGGAAGGTCAGTCAATCAGAGAAAAATACGGATTTATGTTCGCACAGATGGCGCAAGTGGCGCACGCGGCGGCGGAAATCGACGAAACAAACGTTTTTGAACAGGCGAATCCTGAAACAAGAACATTTATGGATAAACTTGCAGGAGAAAATCTTGCTGAAGGAAGCAAAATCGGCTGTGTGGAAAATTTCGAGGCGTTTTTTGACGCAATCGAGGGCGGAAAAAGCGGGCTGATTCTGATGGAGCATTATTCCAATTTGGATTTGCCTGCGCTCACCTATCTTCTGGAACATTCTGGCAGCGAAAAATGCGCCGAACTTTCCAAGCGCATTATTGCCATTGCGGGAATGAAGCTCAACGAGGAAAGTCCGATGGTTCGCGCTTTTGCCGAAAGTTTTACGCGCGTGGTGATTTACCCAACGCGCTCGCTTGCAAAGATTGCGGACGAAAATGAGCGCGCGGCGGAGGAAGCCAAGGCGCGAAAAATCAATCTTGCCGCAATGAAAGCGATGGACAAATGCAAGCGGGCGGGAAATCCGATTTTGGTGTTCCCCAGCGGCACGCGCTATCGCCCGGGAAAGCCAGAAACAAAGCGCGGACTTCGCGAAATCGACAGCTATTTGCGTTTGTTTGACACGATGATTTTGGTTACGATAAATGGGCTTTCGCTTCACATTGACCCCGAGCACCCCGACGATATGCTTGCCGATATTATCAAGCCTGACGCGATGGTGTTCACCGCCAGCCCTCTTTACGACTGCAAATCGTTCCGCAAGGAATATATGGCGAGCCTGCCAGAAACGGAAGCCGACCCGAAACAGCGCGTGATTGACCACGTTATGGAGTTGTTTGACGCACAGCACGAAGCCGTGGAAAAGACCCGCGCATAAAACACGCTGCTTTTTGCAAAAAATCCGCCTCGGAAGCCAAAACCGAAGCGGATTTTTTTTGCGGATTGTCTGCTCTGCGGCAGTTTATCAGTGCCGAACGTGTTATGAAATCTTTTACAAGTTGTGTATGACAACCTTTTTTTTTGTTTTTTTGCAATTATTGTTCCATAAAATGCAAAACAAATGCTTAGTCGGCATTTATTGTTCCATAAAATGCAAACTAAATGTTTAGTCTGCATTTATTGTATCATAAAACGCAAAACAAACACTTATTTTTGCATTTATGGTGCAATAAAGGCTTAAAAAAATGTTTGTTCGCGCTTTTCTTGTGCAAGAATGGTGCGTATTTTGTTTTTTTTGCTCAAAATCCGTCAAAAAAAGAGAAAAATGCGAACAAAATGCACCATTTTGCCGTCCAAAATTCGATTAACAGAGCTTATCGAATCCCGCTAACAGCTCTTTTGCCGCCGCAAAGATT
>CALBGU010000195.1 GCA_937893155.1 uncultured Treponema sp.
CGTTACCGTAATCGTTTCGCCCGTCAAAGAAAGCTCTGTTCCGTCTGCAATATACTTTGCATAGTATGTATTTGTTACATTCGACGCTGTTTTATAAGTGTACGAAACAGATGTTGCTGAAGTTGAAGAAGAACTGCCTGTATCTTCCGTTTCGTCGTCAGTATCACTCTTGCAAGCCACGAACAGAGTTGAAAGAAGAGCCAATAGCCCCGCCTGCACCAAAAAAGCCTTTTTCATAAGACCTCCCGTAAAAAGATTTTTCTATAGTATATTTCTTGGTCAAGAACAGTATTTCAATGAAAGCGTTCGGCTTTTTTGCCTGCGATTTCCAACTTTTGCTCTTTTGCGTTTTTCAAAAGCTCTTCAAAACTTGCACCCGAAGCAACCGCCTTCAAAAAATCAGGCAGCGTTTTCTTCCATGAACTCGCCCTGCTGTCCAAAAGACGAATTTCAAGCCCGCACGGTTCTGCTTCAACAAAAAGATGATGCGATTTTTCGTCTTTGCACTCAATCACGCTCACCTTTTCGTCCTCGCCTTGCTTCAAGCCTGCTTGCTCAAGCAGCACACTCAAAATCGCGCCTGCCGAAACAGAAGCGACATCGGAAAGTTTTTGCTTTTTGGCTTTGTTTTTTGAAACTTCAGCTTTTAGCGCCTCATAGACATCTTCGTTTGCTTTCATCTCCAGATAGACGGGGATTGCCGTGATTTTTCCGCCTTGCTCAAACGTGATTTTGGAGCAATTGGAAAGCGAATACCTGTCGCTGATTTTTCGTACTGAGGAGCTTACACAGACAGAGCCTTTTTGCGTCGTAAGGAGAGCTTTGGATTTTTTGGCAATCAAGCAGCCGCCCTCAACGATGAAATTCGGCGATTTTGATTCGATTTTTTCAAGTGAAGTGCAACGGAAAAACGCCGTATCTGAGATTTCTTCGACACCAGAACCAATAACGACGGATTTTAAAGAAACACAGTTGTCAAAAGCCCAAAAAGATATTTTCTGCACACTATTCGGAATAACAATTTCTTTTAGCAAAGAGCAATCCTGAAAAGCGCTGCTACCGATTTTTTTCACTCCATCGGGGATTTCCACACTGAGCGCGTTTTTGTCGCATTTTTCCAGAACACCGTCGTTTATTGTGAGCGGGCTTTTGCTTTTTTGAAACAAGCCTAACATCGCGAAAATCCCTATTTGCTTCTAAGCTCTTGCGCAATCAAAGACAATTTTTCCGATGCCACAGAAATATCCTCTGTCGCCACCTTGAACTTATCAACACCGCCCGAAATCTGCTTGAGCGAAATCAAAATCTGCTCACTTGCAATCGCTTGCTGAGAAATTATCGTCGTAATTTCGTCTGCGCTTTCTGCAGTTATCTCAGAGGAATTTTTTATGCTCGAAAACCGATTTTCAAGGCTCTTCGCGTTCTCCACGCCCTCTTTTATTTTCTCCGTGCCGCTTTCGCTCAGCAAAATCAAGCTGTCCGAGCTTTTTTGAATCTCCGTAATGCTTTCCTTGATTTCTTTTGTTCCGTCAATGATACCGTCGGCGAGTCGGCGGATTTCCGTCGCAACAATGTGGAAATTGCGCCCCGCCTCCCCCGCACTGCTCGCCTCAAGCTCGGCATTAAACGCAATAATCTTTGCTTGGTCTGCAACGGTGTTAATCAGCGTAACAATATCCCAAATATTCTCGATTTTCTCGCCTAACGCCTTAATTCCCTCAATCGTGTTTTGGTTCGCCTCCGCAATTTTCCCCAGCTGCGCTACATTTTGCTCAAGATGCTCAACGCCGTCCGCCACGTCCTCCGACGTTTTATTTGCCAAACTCGTAACATTTTTTATCTTTTTCGAGATATTCTCCGACAGCTCCGTATTATCTTCCATCGTTGCCACGATTTCTTTCACCGCCGAACTCTGATCCTGCGCCGTTTCAGCATTTTCCTTTGAAGACGACGTAAGCTCCTGCGTTTCGCCGATGAGACGATTGCTTGCAAAAATCGCTTTGTTCATCATCGCCTGCAATTTCGAGATAAAAAGCACGAAGATAGAAAACACAATCTCAAGAGCGACGCAGATAATCAAAAACAGCATATTGCTGCCCGTTTTTCCCGCGCTCGTCGTCCCCGTCGCAATCAAATACCAGCCGTAGCTCGACAAATAGCGAATCACGCCGTATTCTTTCGCATTGACTCGAAACACGTGCTGACCGTTGGAATTGCTAGCCTGCTCCCGTGCTTCTCTCATCAGCTCATTAAAATCGTCATTTCCCGTGTAGACGCGATTGATAGAAGCCTTTTCAAGCAAAAGCTGTTTGTCCTGCGCGCCCGTAATCTCTTTGTTTTCGTTGAAAAAGTAAAGATTCACGCCTTTGCCGAGCGTTTTATAGCACTTGTTGATGAAGTTGTCCAGCTCAATGCCCGTTCCCGCCATACCAATCGCCTTTCCGCTCTCGTCGCGCACCACCGCATTCAGCCACAGGCACGTCATATCCATTTCGGCGTTGTAATTTATGTTGAAATTGTACACGTCTGTTTCGTAGAGCGTCATATTGTACCAATAATCATCAGGATTTTTCGGGTCAACAACATAGGAAAATTTCATATCATTCCAAAACTCTTTGTCTACATCGTTCGTCCAAAAGACCATATTCGACGAAAACGAATCCTTATAGCTTTGCAATTCCGCAAACGCCCGCTCTTTGTTATCGCTGTCGTGAGGATTGACAAAAAAGCGGACAATGGTCGGGGAAGAGGCGAGTTTTTTTACGAGGGCAATTTCAGGCTGAAGATAATCTTCCATCATAATGCCTTTTTGGTTCACTTCTTCGCGCAAAATCAGCGTTAAATTGGATTTCGCCATACTATTTGAAATCGCGCTGTAGGCAAAAAGCAAAATAAATCCCATACCGACGATTAAGGCAATCGGAATCATTTTATTTTTATCAAAAACGGTGTGTCCTGCCATAGAAATCTCTCCTGAAAAAAAAGATTTTGATTTTATTCTATCGCACAAACGCATTATTTTCCAATTTTTTTAAGCATTTTTCGTACAAAACGAAAAACAAAACTGCTCGAAAATTTTTGTTCGCTGTTTTTTTCCCGCGGAACGAACTCGAAAACTCGAGAAGCGCATTTTTTTTCAGAAATGACCATCTCGAAAAAATTTGTTGACTGCGCGGAAGAAAAACACTCTTCTCTAAAATTTTTGCTCGCCGCGCAAAGAAAAAGAAGGCTTCTCGAAAACTCGAGAACCTCTTTTTTTTTAAAAACAGCCAGCTCTTTTTTTCGAGAAGCCCACCGCGTTTTTCATCACAAAAGCGCAGAATAGACGATGTTTTTGATTTTGCGGGCAGTGGTCGTGTAGCCGCCGTCGTTGGCGCATTGCGTAAAGAACACGATTGCCATATCGTTTGCGCTGTCTACCGCCATATACGTCCCGAGCGCGCCGTCCCAGCCGAACTCGCTGTTGCCGCGGCTTATGGTGGTGCTTTTGCTTTCGTCGGTCAAAATGCGCATTAAATTGCCGTACGAATAGCCCGAAAGCTGCGGAAGTCCCTCTTCAAACGCCGCCTGCGCCGCGCCTGAAATGTGGAGTGTGTGCATTGCGCGAACGGTGTTGCGCTGCAAAATCCGCACGCCGTCGAGTTCGCCGCCTCTCACGAGCATTCGGCAAAAGCGCATATAATCGTCCACGGTGCTCCAAAGCCCCGCGCCGCCTGATTCAAACGCCGGTGCGCAGTCGATTTCGTTCGGAATGCCCAAAATCGAATCGGTGCGCAGTTTGAGCGAACGCTGTTCTCCGTCAAAAATCTGCTCGTACACATTCGCCGTCCGATTGCTTTTTTCGCGCGGAACAAAAAATGCCGTGTCGTTCATACCGAGTTTGTCAAAAATTTCCGCCTTGAAAAATGCACCGAGCGACATTCCCGCCGCTTTTTCAATCAATGCGCCCAAAATATCCGCGCTGATTCCGTATTCAAAGCGTTCGCCGGGCGCAAACGAGAGCGGGATTTTCGCCGCGCGCGACACCAGTTCTGCCGTAGAAATCGGATTTCCTTTTTTGAGTGCGCCGTCCAACTCGGCAATCAGCACCGAAATCTGCCTGTGCGATTCGTCTTGAAATCCGCCATACGAATAGCCCGAAGTCATATTGAGCAAATCGCGCACGAGCAGCGTTTTTTTGCACGGCACGATTTTTTCGCCCTCGCACACGCTGAGATTTTTGAACTCGCTCAAAAAATCCGACACGGGAGATGCAAGGTCGATTTTTCCGCGCTCAATCAAAATCCACGCCGCCGCCGAAGTTACGGGCTTTGTCATAGAAAAAATGCGGCATATCGTGTCGCGCGCAAACGCCATTTTGCCCTCTTTTCGCGCAAACCCGCTCGCCCAAAAGCCGCGGATTTTGCCGCCCTGATACACCAAGCACGAGTTCCCTGCAAATTTCTTAGAGGACACCGCTTCGTCAAGCACCGCCTGAATGTGCTGCAACTGCTGTTCGTCAATTTCCATTTTTATTATCCTTAGTCCTTTTTTTCGCCGTAAAAGTTTGTTTATGACTTCCCCAACGTTGTGCGAGCCGTAAACAAACTTTTATGAGCCAAAATAACGCTGGGCTGACTTTTTTAGTGCTATAATATTGAAAAATTTCAATACTTCGACCTTTTTTAGCACTAAAAAAGGCTCCCCAAAAGAATTTCCCGTTTTTTTAGTGCTAAAAAAGCGTAAAATCATCTTGGGCGGCTTTTTTCGCCTTTGCCGTTGCGCAGGCGAGTTTATTTGCGCCGTTTCTGAGCATATTTTGAGCCAGCGCCTTAGAACGTCTGACCGTTCCAGCCCCAATGAAAGCCCTCCATTGGCTTTATCGTGATATACACGCTGTCTTTTGGAATCGAAAGCGTGTTTTCCAAAACATCGCAGACCGCCTTTGAAAGTGCAAGCGAATCTTTTTCGTTGGCGCTTCCCACCAGCTCAAAACTGACGTATGCGCCTGCGTCTTTTTTCTTGCCGCCGAGCCAAATCGCTTGATTGTCCTCAATGTTCACCATCACCCACGTTTCAGCCTTGCCGATAGTGCCTGCCGCCGCGCCCAAACCCGCTTTGAGTTGCTCTTTTTGCGCATCGCTGAGCGTTTTCGTAATTTTTGCATTGATAAATGGCATAAAAGCCCTCCTAAAAAATCTGTATTTTCTATTGTATCGCATAGATTTTTTATTGCAACTGCTTTTATAAAATCTCAGAGTGTGATATTTTGAAAAAAGATTCCGAATCGTGTTCGCAATGGCAAAATTGCAGATACAACTTGCAAGAATGAGGAGAATTTTGAATGAAACTCGAAAAGATTTTTGACGCAAAAGACGGCAAACTCATAAAAATTGACGGTGCAGATTTTCACATCAAGGCACTGCCGCTTTCGTGGCGCGAAGTGGAGCCAGATGAAGAAGGCGCATACAACGAGGAAAAACTCGCCGCCCTCCGCCTTGA
>CALBGU010000196.1 GCA_937893155.1 uncultured Treponema sp.
ATTACCATGGCCCAGGGCTTTTATCATAACGAGAAAGACAGAAAATGCTTTTCTTTTATTGGAGACTCAACCTTCTTTGCCTCTGGAATTACTGGAGTTGTAAACGCTGTCTATAACCAGTCTCACCAGACCATCTGCATTCTAGATAATTCCACCACCGCAATGACAGGTCACCAACCCCATCCAGGCACTGGAATGACTATGATGGGAGAAATAGTTGATAAAATCAGCATAGAAAAAATTCTAAAAGCAGTTGGGGTAAATCCTGTAATAACGGTAAATCCCTTTAACCAAAAAGAATCTGTTCAGGCTGTAAAAGAAGCAACACTTTCTCCAGGAGTTAGTGCAGTTATTTTTAAAGCCCCTTGCATCGCCATAGCACAAAAAGTTGGCTGGAAGAAACCTCATGCATTAAGTGTAGAAAAAGAAAAATGTATAGGCTGCCAAAAATGCATTAGAGAAATTGGCTGCCCTGCCTTGAGTGTAAGTAGCACCAAAAACTCAAAAGGAAGAGAACTTGTTGAAATTGATGCATCCCTTTGCACAGGCTGCTCACTTTGTAAAGAGATTTGCCCTGTCAAAGCAATTATTTAAGGCAGAATATGCACGATATATGGAGTTTTATATGGCAAAAAATATATTGATTTGTGGAGTTGGAGGACAGGGAACTGTTCTTGCAGCAAAAATAATTTCTCAGGCAGCCATAAATGAAGGAAAAAAAGTTCTTTCTGCAGAAACAATTGGAATGGCTCAGAGAGGTGGTTCTGTTGTAAGCCACGTTAGAATTGGAGACGATGTTTTTTCACCACTCATACCATTTGGCCAAGCAGATTTACTCATTTCTTTTGAGGCGGCAGAGGCTGTAAGAAATCTCCCCTACATAAAAAAAGACGCTGTTGTGATTGTAAACAAAAAAATTGTACAACCAATAACGGCTAGCATTAGTGGAAAAAATTTTTCAGAAGAAGAAATGATTTTGGAACTTAAAAAACACACAAAAAATGTTCGGGTCGTAGATACCGACAAAGCCGCTAAAGAATTGGGAAGTACAAAAATTATCAACACCCTTCTTTTGGGGTCTGCCTGCAAGACAGGACTTCTTGAAATTCAAAGCATTGAAGATGCCATAAAAAGTCTAGTTAAACCAGCTTTCTTTGAACTTAATATAAAAGCACTTCATTATACATCTTAAGATGGCAATTAATTTATTTTAGAAATCCCCCTATCTTAAGTGTGCAAAAAATATAATTTGACAATAAATAAGAACTATGTTACTATTAACAGTAACAAGAATTTATACGAGGAAAATTATGCAACTAACAGAAATTCAATTGGAACAAATTAGAGAACAAATAAGGAGAGTTAAAGCTTTTGGTAATCCTTTTTATGTAGAGCGGTTCAAAAATATAAAACCTGAAGACATAAAAAATCAGGAAGATTTTGAAAATCTAGTGCCATTTGTAACAAAACAGGAATTGAGAGATGCTTATCCGCTTGGGCTTGCAACTGTGAGAGAAGAAGAAATTGTAAGAATTCACTCTTCGTCTGGTACAACAGGAGCTCCAGTTGTAATTCCATACACAAAAAAAGACGTTGATGACTGGGCTACAATGTTTGCAAGATGCTATGAACTTGCGGGAATTACTAACAAAGATAGAATTCAAATTACTCCAGGTTACGGACTTTGGACTGCTGGAATTGGCTTTCAAGCTGGCTGCGAAAAACTTGGTGCAATGGCTGTTCCTATGGGGCCTGGTAATACCGAAAAGCAGCTTCAAATGATGCAGGATTTAAAATCTACAGTAATCTGTGCTACCTCATCTTATGCCCTCCTTCTTGCAGAAGAGGTAGAAAAAAGAGGTCTAAAAGACAAAATTGCATTAAAAAAAGGTGTAATCGGCTCAGAGCGCTGGGGCGAAAAAATGCGAAAAAGAATTCAAGGAATTTTAGGAATTGAACTCTATGACATATACGGGCTAACAGAATGTTATGGACCTGGAATTGGAATTAACTGTGTGGGCGAAGACGCTATAAACATTTTTGATGATTTCATTTACATTGAAATTCTAGACCCCCTAACAGGAAAAGCAGTAAAAGAAGGTGAAATTGGAGAAATTACCCTTACCACTCTTGTAAAAGAAGGAGCCCCACTCTTCCGCTTCCGCACCCACGACCTAGCGGCTTTTGTAACAGAGCCTAGTCCTTCACACTCAAAATACCCACGAATTACTCAGATTCTCGGAAGAAGCGATGACATGGTAAAGGTAAAGGGCAACATAATTTTCCCAAGCACAATTGAAGATGTAATTAAATCTGTACCAGGGACTTCTAGTGAATACCGTGCTGTAATTGAGCATGCAGAAGGAAAAGACAAAATGACTCTCTTTGTAGAGGTGGAAGGCGGAACAGATAGAACAGAAGTAAGCCTTGCAATTGCCTACAATTTTAAGCAGAAGTACAATATGACACCAGAAGTAAAAGTTGTAGGAGAAGGAGAACTTCCTCGCAGTGAGAAAAAAACAAAGAGAATAGAAGACAAAAGATTTGAATAAAAAAAAAAGCCTCTAAAAACTAAAAGTAAATTTACTTTTTAGAGATAGCTTAAAAACTTTCTACGAAACTTAAATGCCCAGCTAGTCTAAGCTTTCAATTTTCATAAGACTACTCTGCTGGGCAATTTCCTTCATTGCTTCTTCTTGGGCAAGGAAAAAATCTGCCGAGATAATGCCAACCTTATTTACGCGCTCCCAGTTTACCGCAATCGTCGGCTTTACCGTTTCGCTCCATTGGGTAAAAACATAGGTAAAATTGTTTTTGGTAACAGCGATTTTCTCGGTAACGTCCGAACTCGTCTTGAAATTAAGCGCGATAAAATCCCGCAGCTCTTTTTCCTGCGTTTCGTAATAAAACAACATCGAAGACGCTTCCAGCGCGCTTTTCGACATCTCAAGCAGCTGCTTGAACTCTTTGGAATTATGATTCGACGGCGTTACGTTCCAGTTAAAATCATTCTGATAAAACACGCTCTGGACATCGTGATATTCGATAAACGCGATTTTCTCCGCGTCAAACGCTCCGATAAATTTGGGCGGCAAGTATTTCTCAAACGTCCGCTCTTTGCCGATTGTCAAAATCAGCTGCACAAAACTTTCGTAAATATCGTGCGTCGTCCCCTGTTTCGCCTCTGCCCACAAAATCGACTTGAGGAGCGTTTCCTCCGAAAACAAAATTGCGTTTTTGCTTTCCACATTGTGCGCCGCAACAACAAAATCTACCCGTTCCAGTTCCACGGTGTAATTGTAATCCGAGAAAAAATCTTTCTGAATCTCGGCTTTCAACGCCGCTTCATTCAATCCGCCATAATTCATACCTACACTTTATCACGTTTTCCAATAAAAAAACAATGTTTTTCAGTCGTAAGAAACGCCGCCGCATTTTGTTTTGGGCTTTTGAACTGCTTCAAAACGTCAGCGCACTTTGTTTTGAGCCGTTTTAGGAGCAAGAAAGGTAAAACACACATAGATTTGGCTCATCTTGCGAGCAAGAAAGGTCAAACACACCTGTGTTTGTGTCATTTTGCTAGCAAGAAAGCCCGCCGCACTTTGTTTTGACTCGTTATGACAGCATAAAAGCCCGAACACACATAGATTTGCCTCGTTATGCTGTCATAAAAGACCGCCACATTTTGTTTTGAGCCATTATGACAGCATAAAACGCCGAACACATCTGTTTTTGCCTCGTTATACCGCTAAAAAAAGCCCCCGCACAGTGCAGAGGCTTTTTCGCTCATTTTGTCAATCTATATTTGAAACGCGGCGGCTTCGTATGGACGCACGGATTTTTGCGCGGGATTTGTGTCGCAGTAATTCGACAGCAAAAGCGAAGACGCGGCAAAGCGTTCAGGAATCTCAAACGGCACTTCCTGCGCGGTGAAATTGCATACGACCAAAATTGAAGAATCGCCGAGGGTGCGTGTGTAGACGAACAACTCCGCGCTTTCGGCAAAAAGCAGCTCAAAGCGCCCGTAGACAAGCGTCTGATTTTCGCGGCGCAATGAGATGAGCGATTTATAGAACGAGCGCACGGAATCTGCGTCCCTCATCTGCGCGGCGGCATTGATGCTCGTGTAATTCGGGTTTACGCGAATCCACGGCGTGCCGGTCGAAAAGCCCGCGTTTTTGCTCGAATCCCATTGCATTGGCGTGCGCGAATTGTCGCGGCTGATAAGATGAAGCGCGTGCAATGCTTTTTCGTCGGAGAAACCGCGCGCTTTCATTTCAGCATAGTAATTTCGGCTTTCGATGTCCCGATATTCTTCTATCGACGCAAACGGCATATTCGTCATTCCCAGCTCTTCGCCCTGAAACACAAACGGAGTGCCCTTCATTCCGTGCAGGCAAAGCGCAAGCATTTTCGCGCTTTTGTCGTGCCACTGCGCACTATCCGAGCCGAAACGCGACACCGAGCGCACTTGGTCGTGATTTTCCCAATAGAGCGTGTTCCAGCCTTTTCCCTCAAGGCTTTCTTGCCAGAGTGCAAAAATGCGCTTGAGCGCAACAAGGTCGAGTTTTTGTTCTTGCCAGCCGTTCGCGCGAGATGGTTTGCACAAATCCATATGCTCAAAAGTAAAGAGCATATTCAATTCGCCGCGGTCGAATCCCGTGTAAGACAGTGCAAGCTGTGCGTCAGAGCCTGCGCCCTCGCCCACCGTGAGCCAATCGAACTTGGAAATAACGGTGCGGTTCATTTCCTGCAAAAACTCGTGAATGCGCGGACCGTTTGCAACATACGGGGAGGCATTGCCGAACTGAAGGGTCTGCGGTGCGTCTTTGTTTACCTCGCCGTCAGGGAAGCGCTGGTCTTTGCTTATCATCGTAATCACGTCCATTCTAAAGCCGTCGATGCCCTTATTGCCCCACCACGTCATCATATCAAAGACGCTTTTTCGCACGCGCTCATTTTCCCAGTTCAAATCGGGCTGTTTTTTGCTGAACATATGCAGATAATAGCTGTCGCTCGCCGCATCGTATTCCCACGCACTGCCGCCAAACGATGCGCCCCAGTTATTCGGAGGAAGCCCGCCGTTTTCGGGAGAACCGCTCTTTTTGCCTTTGCGCCAGATGTAAAAATCACGGTAATCGTTATCCTGCGATTTTCGGCTTTCGATAAACCACGGGTGTTCGTCGCTCGTGTGATTCACCACGAGGTCAAGCACCACGCGAATATGCCGAGCATGCGCGGCAGCAAGCAGATTATCAAAATCCGCCATTGTGCCGAACTCGTCCATAATGGCTTGATAATCGCTGATGTCGTAACCGTTGTCGTCGTTCGGGCTTTTGAAAATCGGATTGAGCCAGATAACCGAAATGCCCAAATCCGAAAGATAATCGAGTTTCGCCGTAATGCCGTTCAGGTCGCCGATTCCGTCACCGTTTGAATCGTAAAAACTGCGCGGATAAATCTGATAGACAACACTTTCTTTCCACCATTTTCGCTCTTCCATAAAATCCTCCAAAATCCTTTTTTATGTAGTTTCTCGCTCAACCAGTTCCACCGAAAAGCAAAATGATTTTTGCACTGAAAGCCCTGCCCGCGCGTCAAGCAATGCTTGCACCGCAACTTTTGCCATTTTGTCCAGCGGCTGGTGCACCGTGGTCAAACTCGGCACAGTCCATTTTGCCATCGGTATATCGTCAAATCCCACGATTTTGAGCGCGTCCGGCACTGATTTGCCGTGCTTTGCGCAATGTTGCATAAGCTGGGCGGCAATGATGTCGTTGCTGGCAAAAACGCCGTCGATGTCGCCGTGCAGCGCAAAAATCTCTTCAAGGAAATCAAAATATTCCATTCGATTGTATAATTCTTCTGGAAACGGCACTTCAATATGCGAAACACCGTGTTTGTTGCACGTTTCAGCAAATCCCTTCGCGCGCAAATCCGCAGTCAAATGGCTCGGAGAAAGCGCACTCAAATGCATCAAATACCGACACCCCTTGCTGATTAAATGCTGTGCCACGAGCGAACCGCCCTGATAATTGTCGCACCGCACCGACGCAATTTCGTTTTCTACATCGCGCTCCATCGTAACCAGCGGGCAATCCAACTCGCCGAACGTCGCCACCGAAAAACAGCCACTGCACAGAATTATCCCCGCCACACGATTTCTGCGGCACACATCGAGCATTTCGGTTTCACGCTGTTCCATTCCGTTGGAGCAAAAAAGCAAAATATGATACCCTTTGCACCGCGCATATTCTTGCACATAACTCGCAAAAAGCGCGAAATACGGATTTTCTATCTGCGGCACCACAAGCCCGATAAGCGAACTCGACTGCTTGGAAAGAGAACGAGCCAACTCGTTCGGTCGATAGTTGAGTTTTTTCATCGCAAGGTCAACTTTTTGCTTTGCCCGCTCGCTAATGTAACCGCGATTATTCAAAATACGCGAAACCGTGCCCACAGAAAGCCCGGATTCCCGAGAAACATCTTTTATTGTTGGCATATTTTTAATTTCCTACCGAATACAACGTTGCCCCGCACTCCTCGCTTGATTCAAGTGCCACAACAGCGCTTTCACACTCGGCAGCGTCCAACTCAAAATGAGCAATGGCTGTGCAATCGCTGTTCGTCAGCTCTGCAACACAGCCGTCGATAAACAGTTGTATATGCTTTTTGCCACCACGATTGCCAAAAACGGCAGATGAAAAAAGCATCTTTCCGCCGTATGAAACGGTATATTCTGCGTCTTCGCTCCCAAAATCCATATCAATGAGATACGCCGCACTTTCTGAAGAAAAAGAAGTGCTTCCGCTGAATTGTCTGGAGAAAATCTTTTTGAGAGAAGCATACCATTGCTCCGCGGCACGCTGCGAAAGAAGATATTGAGAGCCTTTTTTCACCAGCGAAAAACAGCGCGGCAGCGACATTACCCCGCGAAAAAGCTGAGCGCGGTTTTCAGTTCTCAGCCACGCGATTGACACAACCCGTTCCGAAAGCCCCGAAAACGTCTGCGCCGCATACGGCAATTTCGTAAGATACGCTTTTTGCATATCTTGTTCAGCTTCAAAACGATAGCCGTCAAAATTTCCCACCCAATAATAGCCGTCAGCGCTCCAAAACACCCATTTTTTTTCGTGCGTTTCACCACATTCCAACTCGAACAAATCGGGACATTCCCACGCAGGCTCAAGCGAAATGCGCTGGGTTTCCCGCCACTGTTTCAAATCAGTGCTTCTAAAAAGCGCGTAGGAGCTTTTTTCCAGCCACAAAACGCAGATATACGCCTGCGTCGGCGAATGATAAAACACCTTTGGGTCGCGATTGTCCGCGCATATCGTCGGCAAAAAATCGCCTTCCATTTTTTTGAACGTTCTGCCGCTGTCCGTGCTATACGCGATTTTTTGCGAAAACGCGCGCTCTGCCTCTCTTTTTGCAGTGCGGGGCGCGGCGTAGGTGTAAAAGAAAACGAGCGCACTTTCTGGAAGATTGAGCAGAGAATGATTGTTTTGAATCCCGCTTCCCGAAAAAATATGCGCGTTTTCGCTGGGGAACAGCACCGTGTCTTTTTGCTCCCAATGCAACAAATCACGGCTTTCGGCGTGTCCCCAGCACATATTTTCCCATTTTGTGTTAAATGGATTGTACTGAAAATACAAATGATACACACCGTCCTTAAAAACCATTCCGTTCGGGTCGTTAATCCAGCCCGTTTTCGCTGCAAAATGGCACAAAGGACGGCATTTCTGCGTTTCTGGCTCAGGGACTGAATCAGAAAAAACGAACTGTGAAATCACCGCTTTTAAATCAACATCTGCGCTCAAAACCGCCGTGTGTTCCTGCGCACAACTGCCCGCACACACAACAGCAACAGGCGCGCTGTAAGACGGCTTTTTGTCCGACGAGGCAATCGGAAGCATTATCATCATTTCGCTTCCGCCGTCCACCGTTATTTTTATCGCTTTTTCTTCCTCACCCGCCCAAACAGGCACGAGCAAATAGGAACCTTTGCCAGAAACCGTGTAATTCATTTATTTTACTGCTCCAGAAATAACGCCCGCAATAATCTGCCGCTGAAGTGCAAGATACAGCACCAAAATCGGGAAAACCGTAAGAATGAGCGCCGCCATAATCACGCCATATTCTGCGGAATATGTGCCGTAGAAAACGTATGTCGTGAGCGGAAGCGTCAGGATTTCGCGCTTTGCAAGCACAAGACTCGGCAAAAGATAATCGTTCCAGAACTGCAATACGTTGAGAATAACGATAGTGAACGTAATCGGCTTCAAAAGCGGGAACACAATCGAAAAGAACGTTCTGTAGCGACCGCACCCGTCAATCGTCGCGGCTTCCTCAAGCGCAACAGGACAGTCAGACTTGATGAATCCTTGGAACGTGAACGTGCTCAGTGCGATAGAAAATCCCGTGTGCATAAAAATCAGCGTCGGGCGATGATTGAGCAAGTGCATTGTAGAACCGTAAATCGACACAAGCGGAATCATCAACGACTGAAATGGAATAATCATTGATGCCACGATGATAAGCGCCACCGTTGTGCTGAATTTATTCACATGGCGCACCAGATAATACGCAAGCATACTGGACAGAACCACAACGAACGCCGTGGAAAAGCCCGTTACCATAAGAGAATTAAAAAAACTTCTCACATAATTCATCGTGGTAAACGCGCGAGTATAGTTCTTTGTTGCCGCCGCCATACTCAGCGAAAAACCGAAAGGATTTTTGATAATATCGATTTTCTCCTTGAATGAGTTGAGAAGCACCATTATGAAAGGGAACATAAAAAGCGCAAAAAGAATTACCACAATCGCAAAACTCACAGAATCTTGAATGACCTTTTTTGTACCGCCAACGTGCATCTGTTTCATGCTGCCACCTCCTTCTTTCTTCCGAGTGAAACTTGAATACCGCTAATAACCGCCACAATCACAAACAACACCAGCGCTTCTGACTGACCAATACCGTATTCGCGCGATGTAAATGCCTTTTCGTAAACGTGCATTGCCACCAATCGCGTTGTGCCGTACGGTTCGCCGCCTGTCAACGTCAAGTTGATGTCATACACCATAAACGTGCGGCTCAGCGTCAAGAACAAACAAATAACAATAGACGGCACCATAAGCGGCATAATGATATTTTTCATACGCGTAAATCCTGTTGCACCGTCAATGCTCGCAGCCTCAAGCACGTCCTTGCTCAAGCCGGTAAAACCTGCAATATAAATGAGCATCATATATCCCGAAAGCTGCCACACCGTAACGATGACCATCGCCCAAAATGCTTTATTCGGGTCAGAAAGCCACGATTGTATAAATGCGGTCAGTTCCATCTGCTTGCCGAATGCCACAAGCACGCGGGAAAAGATAAACTGCCAAATAAATCCCAAAACAACACCACCGATTAAGTTCGGCGTAAAAAATCCTGTACGGAAAAAGTTCTGCGCTTTCATTCCCGACGTCAGCAAATACGCCAAGAAAAATGCCAATACATTTACCAGAATAACTGAGCAAAACACATAACGCAATGTAAGCCACATTGAAAGCCAAAACTGAGAATCTTTGAACGTAGAAAGATAATTCGCAAATCCAACAATCGTTTTTTGCGTGCGAACGCCATTCCAGTCAGTAAACGTCAAATAAAAACCGTAAATAAACGGCACAATAACAACAAGCGTGAACACAATCAGCGCAGGCAATGCGAACATAAAACCACAGATAATATCTTCTTTTTTCTGCTTGTTCATAATTTCCTCCGAAATATTCTCAAGGCAAAACAAAGGGCAGAGCCGTCAAGCCCGATGCTATAGAAAGCTCTGCCCACCTATTTTTATACAAAAAGATTAAAACGAATCCTTATTTCTGTGCCTTCCAGTAATCGCTGAGGCTCTTTGTAAGCTCGTCGCGGCTTGAGTTACCGGAAATATACTTCTGCAACGCAGCGCCCATCTTGCTCCAATGGTCAGAAGGAGCAATAAAGCTGGAACTGAACGTGTTGCCTGCACCCATTTTTGTCACAATATCAGCACCGAGCGGGTCAAGTGGCTTATTTGGGTTATTATTTGCAGCCGGAATAATTGCGCAGTCATTCACCAACGCTTTCTGACCTTCTGCCTCATATACGAGATAGTTCAAGAAATCCTTTGCCGCCTGCTGCTGCTCTGGAGTTGCACGAACCTTGTCAAGCATAACCTGCTTTGTTGCAGAAGCCTGAATACCAGTATTTGCAAAATCGCTCGTATCATCACCTAACACAAATGGAATAAAGCCGAATGCATCAGTTGCTTTTGCGCCGCCTTCAGCGAGGTTCGGCCATGCCCAGCAACCATTTGCCCAGAATGCCGCCTCTCCGCTTGCAAGCTGCAATGCGCCTTCGTCATAGTCTGCGCCAAGCGGGTCTGTGTGCGCAATGTTGTACTGCACCAACAAATCAAGCGTATCCAAGAACGCCGTATAGCGCGGATATGTTGCAGGGTCAAGACCGCCCTTCAAGTCGCTCATAATTTTTGAAGCACCGTCCGTCGTGCCGTCGTATGTGTCATAAATAAATCCGAGCTGATGAGCGCCGAGCGACCAATCTTCTTTTGAAAGAACAACAGGATAGCTCATTCCCTTTGAAGCAAGTTCTTCCAAAATTGCCTTGAATGCAGCATAGCTGTTGATTGAAGACGGGTCAAAACTGCGACCGAGCGTCTTTTCAATAGCAGCCTTGTTGTAAATGATGCCGCGACCTTCAATGCAGAACGGGAAGCTGTAGAGCTTGCCGCCGATTTTTGTAAGCTGATTTTCGCTGATTTCTGAAACCCACTTTTCGCCAGAAAGGTCAAGCGCATACTCATTTGCAAGCGCCACAACGTCTGTCGTATCAAGCATAGCCATTGTCGGCGGCGTACCAGAATTGTACATCGTCGTAATTTTGGTGTACGGAACTTCGCCAGCGCCACACGCCACAATCTCAAGTTTTACGCCTGTCGCCTTTGTGTACGCAGCGGCTGTTTTTTCCAGCGCTTCCTGAATCTCGCCCTTGCTGTTCAAGAACGTGATAGACACACCTGCGTCTTTTTTGCCACCAGCGGCATTTTCATTGTTACTGCTACTGCTGCCACCACAGCCCGTAGTTGCCAATCCGCACAATGCTGCAAAAGCCGCAGCAATAAAAACTGATTTCTTCATAAATTCCTCCAAGAAAATATATCAAGCGGTTAACATATTCTAAGAATACACCAATTCTTTTTATTCTGTCAATAAAAATTTTGAAAAAAAAACAGCAGACGATAAAACTTACCACCTGCCGTAGAGTATGTTGCCGAACACACAGTGTGTTCGGTATGGAATTATAGCAAAAATTCTATTTTTGACAAACCCCTTTTTGTGATTTTTTACGCACTCACTTGAAAATCAATCTTCCCAACTTCCCGAATTGATTTCGTCCGAAATTCGCAGCCAGCTTTCGTAACGCTCCTCGCTGATAACACCAGAATACACGGCTTCTTGGATTTTGCACCCGCGTTCTCCTTGGTGCGTGCAAGACATTCCGAACGTGCATTGCCCCAAAAGCGGTCGAAATTCGCGGAAATACAGCGCAAGGTCGTCCGCAGCAATTTCGTGGAGCACAAATCGGCGCACACCCGGCGTATCAATCACACGAGCCGATGCACTTTCGCCCAAAATGCCGCTCAACTTCAGTTTGAGCAGCGAGCCTTTGGTGGTGGTGTGCGTGCCGCGCCCGTATTTTTGCGACAATTCCGATGTGCGAAGGCTTTTTGTGCTGTCCAGCGCATTGACAATGCTCGATTTTCCAATGCCCGACTGCCCCACCAACGCGCAGATTTTTCCTGACAAAAATTCGGCAAGTTCGCGGATTCCCGTCCCCGTGCGCGCAGAAACGCGAAAAACCTTGTAGCCCAAATCTTCCCAAATCGCAAGACGACTGCTTAAATCCAAATCTGCACTTGCATCAAGGTCAAATTTATTGCACACAACAACAGGTTCAATGCCTTCCGCCTCAGCCTGTGCGATTGCGCGGTCGATAAAACGCGGGCGAAACGGCGGCTCATCGGGCGTGGTAACAATAAGCAGACAATCCAAATTCGATGCCATAACTTGCGGCAAACGCTTTTTTACATTCCAGCGCACAAATTTGTTTTTGCGGGGAAGCAGCGACAGCACCTGCCCTTTTGTCTCGTCCATCTTATCGGCTTCAAACTCCACGCGGTCCCCGGGCGCAAGCGGGTTATAATACCCACCCGAATCTTTGAGCCGTTTGCTCTTGAGCGAACAAAGCCGCACAATGCCGCCTTCTGACTCAATTTCAAAAAAATTATTGCTTCCGCCTAAAACTGTTCCTACCATATTTTTAGTTTACGGCGGCAAAAGATTTTGTCAAGCGTTGTTGTCAAAATCTTTCATAGCATTTATGATAAAAGCAGGAGATTTTATGAAATTCCACACGGACCAAAAAATAGATTTTATCAATGCTTTGCTTTTGGCATACGGTTACTGGCAAAAACAGCACCAACTCAATACAGGGTGCATTTGGCACGGAAATGCATATCAAAACCGTTTTGAATCGCTGATGAAAAGCCACCAAAAACACCCGTTTTTCCCGATTTTTAAGTCGATTGCCGATATGAATCCGCCGCCGCAAGCCTTTATGCAAATGATTTTGTATTTTAACGACGATTGTTCTTCGTGCATTGACGGCGTAAGCGAGTCCGACGTGATTCCGCCGCAACTCGATACCGCCACGTTCACGCGCGAAATGGCAGATTTGCGAAAAAAATTTGCGTATTCAGTCGTCATTGAAAAAACGCGCGAGGAGCGAAAATCGCTGGAGAATGCCGCAGACGATTTTTCGTCCATAAAGGCGGCAAAATTCATCGTAGAATCCGTTTTTCCCCAATCCGCACAGACCGCTGACCCCGAATTTGTGGTTTCTCCGCTCAGTTCGGGCAATTTTACGTTCAATGCTGGAGGAAAAAATTACATCATCGTGTCGCCCGAAGGCGCTGAAAACGGCGGCTGGAAGTTCGGGGCAAAACAGGGGCTACACGTGCGCTATTTTCAGTACAAAACGGAGCCCCAAATTCAAACCGACATCGCAACATATATGCCGCTGATGAAAAAAAACAGCCGCGTTTATGCCGACAAAGCCTACAGCATAAAATCAGGGCTGGACGACCGAGGAGCAATCGCTGCAACAGTGCGTCAAGCGCTTTCGGCATACGTCATTGCCGCCGAAACGTCCAACGAAACGGCGATGCTGTTTTTGTCGCGGGCAATGAAACGCGGTCTGGGGCTAGTTTCAGTCGCTTACAATATTTTGAAGCAAAGTTTTGCCGAAAGTCCTGACGGCACGTTTAGACCTGAGCGTTTTTACAGCGATTTGCAAGCGTTCATCAAAAAATCGTTCTAGGATTTTTTTTCAAGCATATATTTTGTGACAAAAAATTCCCGTGTTTGCGCACGGGAATAACACATTTTCTTAATCTTTTTTAGTCTTTCATCTGTTCGACAACTTTGCGGCTCAAGCCCGACGTGCCTTTTTTCATCACAAGCGCAGAGCCGTTTTTGATGACCACAATCAAATCGTCCACGCCACAGAGCGCAACCGGAATATCGCTGTACACGAAGTTTCCCGCCGATTCAACCGCCGCTGTGTGCGGGCAAACCGAGCCGCTCAAAGACGAAAATACGTCCCAACTGCCCACGTCTGTCCACGAAAATGTTGCACTGACCGCCGCCGCGTTCGCTGTTTTTTCAGCCAACGCCGTATCGATTGCGACTTTGGGCGTTGCACTGTACGCACTTTCAAGCTCCCGCCAACGCTCAATGACGCGGATTTGTGAGCAGATTTGCTCGTCGGGAAGCACGCCGTTTTTTACGCAATCAAATGCCGCTGACACATCAGACGAGCATTTTTGCATTTCGGAAAGCAAAAAGCGCGCGGTGAATGCAAACATTCCGCTGTTCCACGAATACAGCCCGCTCGAAACATATTCCGCCGCCGTTTGCGCGTCTGGTTTTTCTTTGAATTGCGCGATTTTAAAAACGCCGTCGCCCAGTTTTTCGCCCGATTTTATGTAGCCGTAGCCCGTCGAAGGCTCGGTCGGAGGAATCGCAAAACAGACAAGATTGCCCTGTTCGGCGCACGCGGCAGCTTTTTGGCAATCGTTCACAAAATTTTCTACAGGCTCAATAACGTGGTCGCTCGTCAAAACCAACACGGTATGGCGCACATCTGGCTGGGATTTTTCCAAAAACAGCGTCGCACTCATCACCGCGGCGGCAGTGTGGCGCGGGCTCGGCTCGGCAAGAACGTACACGTCAGACAACAATTTTGCGCCGAATTTTTCGTTCACGCCCGCAATCATCTCTGCGCACTGTTTGACACACGAAGCAGTCAAATCTTTTCGCGTTACCACGAGGATTTTGCCCGAAATATCAAGGCTCAACGCCCGAAACAGCGACGACTGCAAAAATGAGCGTCCGCCCGAAAGCGTCATAAACTGCTTTGGATTTTCTGGGCTCGACGCAGGCCACAGCCGCTCTCCGAATCCGCCCGCCAAAATAACAACATCGGTAATCATATTTTTTCTCCGTAAATCGTAATGAGATAATGACAAATCTATTCACACTATTATTTAAACACAATCGAAATCGAAAGCGGCTCGCTTGAAATCGACGAAAATGACATATTCTTTGCGTAATATCGCCCGCTATCCTCTGCGTTTTTTTCGGGCATTCGCACAAAGCGCGACGACAGCGCAACGCTCAAATCGCGATTCACCGCAATTTCTGCGCCAAGCCCCACGCCCGCATACGGCACGCACCCCGCGTCGTTGTTCGTCGCCATTCCCATTGCGCCCAAGTGAATTCCGTAGGTGTCATAAACGTGGTCAAAATTGCTGTAGAACGCGCCAATCATCACCGTGGTAATCAATTTTACCTGCTCCAGCGTTCCGAGATGATATTTGAACGAAAACGGCACGATAAGTTCCGCCTCAATGTTTCCCCATTCCGGGCACGCCGCATATTTTTGCTCCTCCGCGTCGTAGCCGGGATAGAAGCTGTTGTACACGCCGTAGAGTTCAGGGTGGAACGCAAACACAAGATTGTCAGAAAAATCGTGCGTCAAACCGAGCCAGAGCGTCGCTTTGTGGTACCACGGAGCCGCGCGGTCATAGCTGTTGTCGAACGTGCCCATCAATTTGTATTTTACGCCGAATCCCGAATCCGCATTTTTGGAATAATCAATCGCCAGTTCGCCGTTCGGCTGATAATACGCGATGTCGAGCGACCCGCGGAAAATGAACTGATAATTTCCGGCAAGCGATACGCGCAGTTTTTTTTCGCCCGCGCCAAATGCATTGCCAATCTCAAGCCCCGACTCAATAATGCCCTTGCCGCCCGTGTAGCAAAAATCGTAATAATGCCCGCCGATTCCCCAGCCAGACGGCAATCCAATCAAAAATCCGATTTCCTCATCGGTCATATTTTCAGGCCAATCGCGATAATCCGAAATCTGCTGGTCGTAATCCACGCCCAAATACACGCCGGCAAGCGTAGCCGTCGCGCCGATGTTTAAGAAATTGCGGTCGAAGCCGAAAAATCCCTGATATTTCGCGTTTTCTGCGTCAGACCAATACCGCGCGTCAAGATACTGGTCATACTGCGAACTAAACGCACCAAACGAGGCGTAATTTTGCGCGCTCGAGTGCGGCACCTGAAACGAAGCCGCTTCCGCCCCAAAAAGAGCAGAGAACAGCGAAAAAGCTGATACAGCCGTTTTTTGCAAAAAATGTTTCGAGATTTTCATAAAAACGGATTGTATCAAAATAAGTGCACTATGAACAGCCTTTGAACTGCCTCTTTTTTTTAATCCGCAATTACGCCAATGCAACGCAGGGCGAAAAAGCAAAAAAGAAAAAATCTCGACACGAAAAAAAGAATCTGGTAAAATATCGCTATGATTTTGAAGAATTTTATCGTTTTTGAAGGCATTGACGGCGCAGGCACCACCACACAACTCAACATTCTGCGCGAAAAATACGGCACAGCACAAAACGTTTTCTTTTCCGCCGAACCGACCGCAAAAGAAACAGGCGTGTTTTTGCGCCGCGTGTTAAAAGGCGAAATCCCCGCGCGCGCTGAAACCGCAGTGTATCTTTTTGCCGCAGACCGCGACGAGCACATTTTTGGCGCAAACGGCGTTGCCGAGCACACGAAAAACGGAGGCATTGAAATCAGCGACCGCTATTTTTTTTCGAGTCTCGCATATCAGGGGCAAAATTGCGGCTGGGAGTTTGTGAAGCACATCAATGCGCATTTTCCGCTGCCTGAACTGCTGTTTTTCTTTGACATCAGCGCAGATGACGCACTGAAACGGATAGACGCACGCGGTGAAGCAAAGGAGATTTTTGAAAAAAAAGAGTTTCTTGAAAAAACCGTGCAGGCATACAAAAAAATCATTGCAGACTATCAGAATGAATCAGGTATGAAAATCGTGTGCATTGACGCGCTCAAAAGCAAAGAGGAAATCGCGCACATCATCGACGCACAAATCCGCGAAATGTATTTTTGTTAGCGTGTCCTTCTAAAATCATTTCGAAAAAAAATCCGCATCGAATATGACGCGGATTTTTTGTACTTGCCTTTATGTCTCCGAATCAGACACGACAATGACAAAGTTCTTAGTCTTTCGGTGTTTCGCGCCCGAGCAAACGCATTGCTTTGAGCGCCATCGCAGAAGGCTTTTTCTTGCCGTCGGTAGAATCCGCGATTTTTTCAACCGCGCTTTTACATTCCCCGTAGCGTCCTTTTGCCCACATATCAAGCCCCGTGCCCTGCGTGGAAACGTCCTTGCTTTCAAGATACACCGTGCAGGCGCGTGCAAAATCGCCGTTGGAATATTTTGCCATTTCTTTGCCGAGCGCATAGCGAAGCTGCTTGTGCACATCATTTTTGTTGCACTCAATCGCCAGCTCTGCAATTTCTTTTGCACCCGTGTGCCCTTCTTTGAGCAGCGCCGCCGCAACGTTTGCCTTGGTGGTGTCGCCCGATTTTTTGTCGGTAATCACCCCAACCAAATACTCATTGCCCTCGCTCGTGTTCAACAGCGCAATCACAGGATAACACGCATTTTTCACAACCGCTTCTGCGTCATTTTTTGCGCGATACACCAAAAACGGCACCGCCGCTTTGATTTCCTGCTTTTTTACGGTCTCAATCGCCTCCAGACGCACCTTGTAAAATGAATCGCGGATTGCCTGCAAAATGATGTTCTGCGCTTCGCTGTCCTTAAAATACGACAATCCTTTTATCAAATACACCCGCAGATTCGCATCAGACACCGTGCGATACTGCTCGGCAAGGATTTCCACCGACGCACTCTCGCCCATTGCGCCCAATGCTTCCGCCGCGTACATTCGCACATAGCTGTTTTCGTTTTCATCTTCCAGCACATCGCGCAGTTTTGCCCACGTTGAAGTTGCTTTGAGTTTTCCCAGCGCTTTCATCAATTCTTGCCGCCGACCGCTCGACAAATCATCTTTGTCCAGATAATCCGCCAAGAATTGCGCTTCTTCCTCGCCGCCCACATCGCCCAGCGCAGAAAGCGCGCCGTCAATGTAATCTTCGTGCTCATCTTCCATCAGCGACACAAGAGCCGGAGAAGCCGCCGAGCATTTTACCGCCGAAATGTATTTAAACACCGCGTCCACCAGATTTTTCTTCACGTCAAACGGGTCGTTCACCACCGTAACGGCGTAATCCTCAAGACACGGGTCTTTGAGCGCAGTAAAATACACCAGCACCTTTTCTTTGATTGAGTTGCTTTCAGTTGTTTGAAACAAATTGTAGATTTCGTTTACAAAACGCTTATCGTCAGCATTTTTCAGCGTGTCAATTTGGTCGGAGATTTCGCTTTCAAGCCCGTACAAAAACGTATCGCGCACCTTTTGCTCGTAATTGTCCGATTTGCTGTTTTCACGATTCGCCGCATCGTCAATCTCGGCTTTTGTGGGCTGAACAGGCTTTTTGGCAGACGGTACTTTTGCCTGTCCGCCACGTTTTTTCTGCTCAGTTTCCGTTTTCTCCTCGCTTTGTCCCGAACTTGCCGCCGAAACAGCGTCAACGCCCGTCGTTTGCGCCCACACAAAATGCGCAGAAGAAAGCAAAAGAAAAATTGCAACCGTTTTTTTTACCACATTTTTGGCTGAATGGTTCATATCTCCTCCGATTTGACCGTAATTGATTTATTGGATATTTCCAGCCTTAAACCGCTTCAAGAACGCCGCTTTGAACTCGACAAAACGGTCGGCTTCGATTGCCGCGCGGATTTCATCAATCAAATTATGCAAGAAATACAGGTTATGATACGAAGCAAGCATTGCGCTCAAAATTTCTTGGTCTTTGTACAGATGGCGCAGATACGCGCGCGTGTACGTTCGGCACACCTTGCAGTTGCACTCTTTGTCAATCGGTGAAAAATCGTGCATAAATCGTTCTTGCTTAATCGACAAAAAGCCGTCGTGCGTAAAATACGAGCCGTTTCGTGCATTTCTCGTCGGGAGCACGCAGTCAAACATATCGATTCCGTTTTCCACCGCCTGCAAAATATAATCCGGCGTTCCGATGCCCATCACATATTTTGCCCGCTCCTCTGGCAATCGCGCCGCCGTGTACGCCAAAAGCTCCTCGTACACCTCCGGCGGCTCGCCCACCGAAAGCCCCCCGATTGCAAGCCCGGGCGTTTCCAGCGAAGAGACAAAATCCGCCGACTTATCGCGCAAATCCTTAAAAAAATTGCCCTGCACAATCGGGAACAACATTCCCAAATACCCCGCATCGCGCTTTTTTTGCCACTGCGCTTTTGCACGCTTTGCCCAATCCGTCGTAATCGCGAGCGCCTTTTCTGCGTCTTTCCGCGGCGTATTCCAGCCCGTGCACACATCAAGCTGCATCTGAATATCGCTGTTGAACTTTGTTTGCGTGTCAACCACATTTTCGGGCGTAAAAAGATGACGAGAGCCGTCAATGTGGCTTTGGAACGTTACGCCGTTTTCGTTGATTTTGCGCAATTTTGACAGTGAAAACACCTGAAATCCGCCTGAATCCGTCAAAAAATTGCGCTTCCACTGAGAAAATCCGTGCAATCCGCCCGCTTCTTCAATCAAATCGCTGCCCGGCCGCAAATACAAATGATAAGTATTCGCCAATATAATCTCAAAACCGATTTCTTCAAGGTCGTCTTTAGAAATTGCCTTTACGGTCGCATTCGTGCCGACGGGCATAAAAACAGGCGTTTTCACGTCGCCGTGCGGAAGATGAATAACGCCTGTTCGAGCGCGGCTATTCGCGTCTTTATGAAATTGTGTAAAAAATTCGCTCATAAAAAATCCTTGTTGTTTTTATATTTTCGGCTTTTTCCGCCTTGCAAAAGAGTATAAGGCATTTACGGATTTTGTGCAATTTGTGCAAAAATAGTTGCGAATCGGCAAAAAATAGGGGATAATGGATTTTACGATTCTCATTCTCGTAATAACGCGAGAATGGTATGAATAAAAGGATTAAAAATGACGAATGCAATTTTTTTGGACATCGACGGAACGATTTTGCCCTTTGGAGCATCCGCTGTGCCTGAATCCACCGTGCAGGCAATCAAAAAAGCGCGGGAAAAAGGCAATTTGGTTTTTATCAACACGGGAAGATGCAGAATTGAGGTCGTGGAATCCATTTGTGAAATCGGTTTTGACGGAATCATCTGCTCAAACGCAATGTACATTGAAGAAAACGGCGCGGTGTTGCACGAAGAAAATCTTGAGAGCGCAACAGTGCGCCGCATTTCAGACTTTTTAAGCGAAAAACACATCGGATTTTTTTTGGAAGGACAGCGCGTCGTGTGCGCAAGTCCTCTTTTTTTCCCGCAAATCGTGGAAATTGCGGGGGAATCCGTTTCCGACGCAATGAAAAAGCAATTTCCGTGCGTAAAAGAAAACGCGCTGGTGTTTGACGGCATTTCAAAAGTCAATTTCTTTAACAAAAACAACATCGCAGAGCACGCCCGCGCATTTTTCGGCGATACGCTCCAGATTAACGAATGGTCTTTAATCGGCGACCGCGCGAATATGGGCGAAATGACCAAACCGAACGCAAACAAAGCGAACGGCGTCGATTTTATGCTCGCTCGGCATCATATTGAGCGCGCACATTCATTTTCGTTCGGCGACACCAACGGCGATTTGGGAATGATACAGCGTTGCGGCACGGGCGTGGCAATGGGAAACGCCGTCCAGTCGCTCAAAGACGCGGCGGATTTTGTGACAGACGATGTGGATAAAGACGGAATCTACAACGCATTTAAGCGATTTGATTTCATTTGATTTTAGATAAAATGGTGGTGCTATTATGAAAATCGTAAAAATTTTGAACAACAACGCAGTTATCTGCACAGACGAAACGGGCGAAGAACACATTGCGATGGGGCGCGGCATTGCGTTCGGCAAAAAAACAGGCGCAGAAATCGACGACGCAGGCATTGAAAAGGTGTTTGTGCTACAGAGCGAAGAAAAACGGAATATGTTTCAGGAATTCATCAAAGACATTCCTGCCGACGATATTCTGCTTTCGCAAAAAATTATTTCGCACGCGCAAAAGAACAGCTCAAAACCGTTTGACGACAGCATTTATATCACGCTGACCGACCATCTCAATGCCGCACTGAGCCGCGCCAAAAGCGGTATTGCGGTAACCAATCCGCTCACAAGCGCAATAAAAAGTTTTTATCCAAAAGAGTTTTCGTTCGGGCTTGACGCGATTGAAATCATCAAAAAAGAAACGGGCATTGCGCTTTCCATTGACGAGGCGGCGTTTTTTACCATGCACTTTGTAACCGCAGAACTTGGAGAAAGCACGCTCGAGTTTAACACGGTGCTCACGTTTGTGCAGGACATCGGCGACATCGTAAAAGAAAATCTGGTGAATAAAGTCGATGAAACCGTAACGTCGTGGCAGCGCTTTTTAACGCATCTTTCGTTTTTTGCCCAGCGCATTATGACAGGCAAAAAGCAAAGCGACAAAGAAGCCCTGCTTTTTGATTCGGTAAAATCCGCGTACCCGAATGCGTATGCGTGCGTGGAAAAAATCGTGGCGCACATCAAAGAAAAATACGCTTACGACGTGGGCATCGACGAAAAAACGTATTTGATGATTCACGTCAATCGCCTGCAACTTGAGTTTGGAGCAAAATAATGTGGAGCACTAAAGATTGTATGATGCTGGCGCTTTTTGCGGGCGGAAGTGCGAACATCGCGCGCGTGTACAGCTGTTTTACGCGCGTTCACGTTGTACTACTGGACAAAGAAAAAGCCGATAACCAAAAACTCCTCACCCTCCCCGACGTAAAAAACGTGCTTACCCGCGGCACAGAAATGCAGCTTGTCGTCGGCATTGACGCACCCCGCTACGCCGCACTGACCGCCAAAACGCTCGGGAAAACCGAAGCGCATTGAAACAAAACAACTTGATAGTATGACATTGCCGTATTTTTGATACGGCAATTTTTTTCTGCAATGCTCATTGAAACAAGAGGTTTAAGCCCCTTGCTGTCTCCGTTTTTCCTTTCACATAAAATGAGATTCCGAAATAAGTTTGAAATGACGCACTATTTTTTAATCGAACGCCAAAACTTTTTCGCGCATTGAAATATTTTTTAATCAAAGCCCGATTCTTAAAAGCGCATTGAAAAAAAATGTTTTTGAAAGTCAAATCCATTTCGCGCAGGCTTTAAAAATGTTTTTGAACGTCAATTCTTAAAGGCGTATTGAAAATAAATGTTTTTAAAGGTCAAATCCATTTCGCGCGGGTTTCAAAAATGTTTTTAAAGCTCAATTCTTAAAAGCGTATTGAAAATAAATGTTTACTAAGCCCAAAAACAGTTCGCGCAACGAAAGTAAATAGTTACGAAAGTCAAAAACGTTTCGCGCAGTCAAAAATAAATCTTTTCAAAGCCAAAAAATGTTTTGCATATTGAAATATATTTTATTCTGACGGCACTTCTTTTTTTTCCGCCGCGTCAATGCAATCCACAACAGCAAACAGCGCCCACATTCGACTCCGATTGTATTATACGCTCGCCGCCGCCATTGCGCAGTAGCAAAATATCGTGATGAATTGCGAGAGAGAAAAACAAAGCGCGCAGGCGACGTTTGCCCGTTTTGACACCCCGCCGAGCAGAAACGCACGGCTGTGCAAAAATCCCGCGACGAGCAGCAACACCGACGCGATGAACACAAGAAATTCTGCGCTCGAAATGGCTGAAAGCGCGATTTTTAACGGCGATTTTCCCAAAGAAATCCAGCGGAGCATTTCGAGTGCGCTCAAAATACACCGCGCCGAAACGCACAGAGCGCACAACAGAAGGACGATGCCCGTCAGTCCGCGCGGGAAGCGCAACCGCGCAAACAAGACGCACAGCACCAGCGCAGACAAGATGCCCAAAATCACGGCGGCACGGAGCGAATACGCATACAAAAGCCCCGTATACATTCCGCACGAAACCGCACTGCCCGCCGCGAAACACGCCATTGCAAGCAAAAATCGAACGCGCGAGGTGCTGTTTGTCAAAAAAATACCGCCCGCCAAAAAAAGCACGAACGGAAGCAAAAACGGCAGATTCCACGCCCGAAGCCAATACAAAACCGCGTCAGTGAACACGAATCCGCTCGGGACAATGCTCAAGGCAATCACCAGCGACGAGGCAAGGATAAAAAGGCGCGATTTATTTAACAGCGGCGCGTCATTGTGCACGGCGGCGTAACAATGCACGGCGATTGCAAAGGGCTGAATCAAAATAAGGATAAAAATCATAACGCTTCCTCTGTGCTCTTTTGTATTTTTCAACGGTTCAACGATAGAGTATTTTTGTTTTTTGCACAAGGTGCACGCGGTTCTGCCTTTTTGCCAAAAACAAAACGGGCTGATACTGCCGTTTTTTACAGCAATACCAGCCCAAGAAAAAGGTCAGCCCCGCAAAAAATTATTCGCTTACTTTGACGCTTATGTTCTCAAATGTTGCGTCCGCTTCTGTTGCAAAAAGCGCGAGATGTGCGCCGTTTATCGAGTTGTAAATACGGCTGCTCAACACTTTTGCGTCGTCAATGTACACAACAACGATTTCGTTTTCGGCGACAAGCGTAACGTGATGTTTTTCGCCCGCCTTAAAATTGAACTTGGTCAGCGCAATGGGGTCGGAAGACGCAACGCTTTCAAAGCCGCCGAGTTTAAATCCTTCGTAGTGAATACAGCCGCGTTTTGCGTCAAGGGCGAGCGCGTAATAGCCCTTGAAATTCTTTTTGGGATTTCCGAACGCAAAGCCCGCAATCCCGTTTTTGCCGATGGTAACATCACATTCCAAAAGCAAAGACGCATCGCGCGCCCCCAAATCCACCGCCGCAATTTCGCCTTTTTGAGCCGACAGCGTAAACCCACCGTTTGAAGCGTTCACAGTGCCCTCGGTTGCACCCGCTTCAAGCGTTTTCGCGCTTCCAAAATGTTCCGCGATGCTTTCAGGCATTTTTACGCCCAGCGAGCCGTCTTCGTGCTGAACGAGCTGATGAATGAGCATATTGCCCGCCCACTGATATTTTCCCGTGTCGTAGCCTTCTTCTGCCGAGCGACCGAGCCAGCCGCAGAGATACCGATTTCCGTTCAATTCCGCCGTTTTTGCCGCATAGAAAATAAAGTTTGTGCCGTCAAGCACATTGTCTTTCGGCGCGGTAAACGGACCGTTCATCGTTTTTCCCACCGCGTAATACGTTACGCAATCCCAACTGAAAAACAGATAATATTTGTCGCCCATTTTGAACAAATCAGGACATTCCAGCATATATTGCTTGTGCGGTGCATAGAGCGGACCTTTGAACTCCCAATTTTTCAAGTCGGTCGAGGTAAATTTTGCCACGATACCGCCGTTTGCTTCCTCGCGCGCAGCAACCAGCATCCAATAACAGCCCTCATCTTCGTTCCACAAAACCTGCGGGTCGCGGAAATCATTGTTTGAATATCCTTCGGGGGCGTACAACACTTCGTCCTTGCGTTTTTCCCACGAAATTCCGTCGCGGCTTACCGCGTGAAGCACACATTCTTTCGGTTTTCCCTGCGCGGCAAAACTGTCGTTGTGTCCCGTATAAAAACAGTGGAAAAGCCCGTCTTGCCCCTTAAAGAAAGAGCCAGTTCCGATTGCAACATCTGGTTCGCTCGCGATGCCCGTCGGAACAGCAAGCCCCTCGTCTTCGTATTCATAGAAATTGACTGTAGAAAACTTGTGAATCGGGTGATACGCCTGAATGTTGTGCGTGGTTTCATACAGATAGTACAATTCCAGCCTGCCGTTATTCGCAATCGGCATTACGTCCGCCACAAACGCATCGTCAGGCGTTGGATACAGCGCAGATTCCACGGGCGTATATTCCGCAGAACCGACCGCCGAGCCGCCCGAGCTTGCACAGCCTGAAAAAAAGGTGAGAATGCCAGCACAGCAAACAAAAGCAATGCTTTTTACGTTCATAATATGCCTCCTCGAAACGCCGCTTTTACCCGTTGTTTCGCTTTACTTATGCACAATTTTATATTTGTGCATTTGAAATATATTTTTAGTATAAATCACGTCAAATGATATGTCAAACATTATTTTTTGAATTTTTTTTGTTCAAATGCAAAAAAAATTTGTGAAAAAATTTCTTGACAAACAAAAAATATGCTTTATCCTGTAACTATAATTTGTTTTTCGCTTGCTAAATATTGTGCAAATGTAAAAAAAACAAAGGAGGATATATGAATAAATGTTTGACAAAAGCGTTGCTCGTCGCATCTGCTTTTATGGCACGGTCGGTTTTTGCCGAAACGCACTTATGGGTGGATATGGGCTTAAAAATGCCGTTCGCCCTTGCCGATGTCGTTGTGCGGGATTCGGGGACGAAATCGGAGTTGGGAAAAGTAACCAAATGGGACGCTGACGATGATTTCCGTTTTAAGCTCGAAACCGACAAGCGCGCCGGAATGGAAATCAATTTTAAGCCGAAACTCCTGCAATCAGGCGGCGTGGGTGATTGTAGGCTCGACACCTATTTCGGCTGGTTTATGCCGACGGAATCGCTCAAAATCGTGGCGGGAACGGCAGACGAGCGGCATTGGTTCAAGGGCGGCGAAGAGCGGCTCGTGGAGAAATTCGGCGAGATTACGATTATCGACTGTCATGCTGACAATGAACTGGGCGTGTATTACGGGATTATTACCGACCCGCTTGCCGCTAGAAACTGGGACGAAAATTTTGTTTGGGGACACGAAGCGGGTTCAATTCGTTGGGACCGCTCGTATGGCTGGTCATCGTCGCAGTTGGGAAACGGCGTTGAAGGGCAAGGAACAAACCTGCAATTCATCTACCGCCCCGCAGAAACAGGATTTTTTGCGACCGCGGTGCTCGTTGGCAATTACAACGCTGGTGAAGACAAGACAAAAACGGAGGAATGGACAAACAGTTCATGGGGCAAAGACAACAAAGATGATTCTGTGGCGTGGATTCCAGAACCGCAGTTCCGCGTGGGCTACGGCTTCCGCTCAAGCAGTGTGGAGCTCATCTACAAAACGCCGCATTTGGGCAACAATGTGGTTGCGGCATTCTATCAGCCGCGATTTTTGCGCGAAAAGCTCAAGGGCACGCTGGGCGTTACGTTTGCAAATGATGTTGCGGACGGCTCGGACACATACAACGGCAGAGAAAACGAGTTCATTGCCCTCGCGTTTGACGCACGCGTTCAGTATCAGATTACCGATAATCTGCGCGCAAAGTTCTTTTTGAATTATTCGCAGGTTACGCCGGGCGACCATAACGCAACGGGCGAAATCAGCAAGCAGTTCGGCGAAAGTGTCTATCACTACAAGGATTACAAGGGCAACACGGTGGGCAACAAAGCGGAGCGCGGCGGCTATGCGGTGGCTTCGGTGGGCTACACGCTTCCTGCATACGGCACGCTCAATCTTGACGGCGGTCTGTATATGCGCGATATAGACAACAACGACGGTTTTGAGTTGGGCGAAAACTTTCTTGCGGTAAAAGGCAGCTGGACGTGGTGGGTCGTGAACGGCGCGGGATTCTCGCTCGGCGGTTCGTGGTATCACCATATCAATACGGGCGATTACGGCAAGAAGATTAACGGCAAGGTATACGACGGCATCAAGGAAGAAATTACCGTCGGCACTTATGTGATGATAAAGCTGGGATTGTAAGGAGACACACGATGAAAAAAACAGTTTTTTATGCAATTGCCATTTCTGCCGCACTTTTGCTTTCTTCTTGCTACACCAATTCAAACTATGAAGAGCAAGAAGACGAAGACACTTTGCAATTAAAAGAAGAGCAAGAAGACGAAGACTCTTTGCAATTAAAAAATATTGCAATGAAGAAAATTGAAGAAGGTTCGTTCAAACTGGGCGACGATACGAAAACAGTTTCTTCATTTTATATGGCAGAAACAGAAACAACGCAAAAATTGTACAACACAATTATGGAGTCGAACCCAAGCGAGCATAGCGCAAGTCCCGCTTCTGGAGAAACACAAGAAAACCGCCCTGTTGAAAATGTAAGTTTTTATCAAATCCTCGTATTCTGCAATAAATTGAGCGTAGCAGAAAATCTTACGCCTGTTTACCAAATTAAAAACGAAACCGATACAAGCAAATGGGGCAACATTCCAACCGATACTAATTCCGATTGGGACGCAGTAAAAGAAGTTTCTGATGCAACAGGATTCCGATTGCCTCATCAAGACGAATGGGTGTTTGCGGCATTGGGAAGCAATGCAAGCACAACCAACGGAGATTATAGCAATTTCTACGCAGGCTGTATTGGAACTGATAACTTAGGCACTTATGCGTGGTACAAAGACAATTCTAATAACACAACTCACGATGTTGCAAAGAAAACAGCCAATTCAAATGGGCTGTACGATATGAGCGGCAATGTGTGGGAAATTCTTTGGGATAGCCACAGCGAGGGACATATGCGAGTTGGTGGTTCTTTTGAGGCAGACCCACAGAATGTTTCTGCGAATTGGGGAATCCCTGCAAAAAGTGGCTATGCCGATACAGGCTTTCGCGTGGTGTGTGCGGCAAATTAAACGGTACGGAGGTGATGACGGAGCGATAAAGCCAACGCATTTGTAACAATTCAGACAAACCCCTCTATTGTGACCTGTCTTTTATAAGGCAGGTCTTTTTTGGCTGTCGTATCGGGTTTTCTGTCAGTATCGGGCGCGGCACGATAATCTTTTGTTTCAATGAGCATTGCAGAAAAAGATTGCCGTATCAAGTACGGCAATGACACAGCCAAAGGCTGTTTTACAAAAAAATGCAAGGCGGAAACGAGTTCGTATGACCCATCTTTTTCTTTTTTTTGCCCGCCAAGTCTTTGGAGACAGAAAAGAGACAGAGATTTTTGCTTTCCAAGTCTTTGGAAACGAAAATAGACAGATATTTTTGCTTTCCAACTCTTTGGAATCAGAAAATAGACGGATATTTCTGCTTTCCAACTCTTTGGAGAGAGAAAAGAGACAGAAATGGTGCTTTCCAACTCTTTGGGCGCAGAACATTGCAATCTTTTTTTGCCCGCCAAGTCTTTGGACTCCAAAAATGCGCGGCACACATTTATTTTTGGTGGCGTTTGCCCGTGAGTTCGGCGACTTCGATTGCAACGACGGCGGTCTTTGCAAGAGCCATTGCGTTGTATGCGATAAACCGAACGCCTGCGCTCAAATAATAGCCGTTGTGTAGCATAATCGTGTCCATCGCCGCGGCTTTTTCCTGTGCATCAGAAATGATTTTCGCTTTTCCAAAACCGATGACGCTTTCATAAAACGTCGTCCAACTGCACGGCTCTGCGCCGCCAGAAACCTCCGCGAAGCTTTCCGCACAAAAACTCACGGTGGGATTTTGCTTTATCGCGTCGATTTTCTTGCCCTCGCCCGCTCCGTGAAAATACACGAACAGCCGTTTTTCGCCCGCGATTTCTTTCACCGCGTAACCAAAATTAACCTGCACAGCGTACGGCTTTCCCTCGCTTATCAATGCCAAATGCAACACGCGGCAATTTTCCAAAATCGAGATAATCTCATCAAAATCCGTTACTTCTCTGTCTTTTCTGCGCATTTTTCTCCACTCTCTGTTACATCTGCGACAACAATGAGGCAACTGCGGCTGCGTCCACGTTCTTTACGGCTTTCGCGACCGCAGAAAAGAGCGCACGATATTCCTCGCTCGGCTCGTATTCGTTCAATTCAGCGATAATCGCGTCCGCCGTGTCGAAATCCGCAACCGAAACGACTTCTTTGAGCGCACGCAATGCGTCAAGCAACTTATCGTCGGCAATCGGAGATTTTTTCGGCTCGGCTTTTTCAACGTGTGCGGCAAAATCTACGTCAATCGCGTTAGGCTTTGCAAGCGGAAACAAACGCGCCGCATATTCGCGGTATTGCGAGAGCATTTTCTCCGTATCGCAAATAATCGCCTCCACATTTTCCGCCGCATTTCCGAGCCGAAGTGCGTTCCCTGCCGCCTCTAATGCGCGCGCTTTCTCGCTCAAACCCGTCGCACCGATAAGACGCGCCGAGCTTTTGAGCGCGTGGACCTTTATCGTGAACGTGTCCCAATCGTGCGCGTTCAACGCCGTTTCAATCTCCGCCGCATTGTCGTCAATCGAGTCGGTAAACACGCAGAGTGTGCTTTTGAACGTGTCGAGCGTGCCGCAATTCTTGAGGGCTTCGGCAATGTTGAGCTTGAACACCTCGCCCAAAAGCGCATCGCTCGCCGAATTTCCGTGCTTTCGCCTCTCCTTGCCGTCCCATGTGCCGATTTCCGCATATCCCGCATCACCTTTGTGCAATACGAGCTTTTCGGGCAGATTTCGCGACAGCAATTCTTCAAGCGCAACGCTTTCCACAGGCTTCGACAAATAGCCAGCAAATCCCTCTCGCAAATACATTTCGCGCGCACCCGAAACAGCGTTCGCCGTAAGCGCTATACACGCCGTCGCATTGTTCGCCGAAGTCGCGTCCGCTCGAAGCGCGTGCAGGAACTCGATTCCGTCCATTTTGGGCATAAGATGGTCAGCAAAAATGAGATGATACGGCTTATCGTGTGCCATCGTGAGCGCGTCCGCCGCACTGCCCGCCGTGTCAATCTGAATCCGCGTCGCTTTGAGAAGCGCAGTTATCACGGTGAGATTCATCGGCGTGTCGTCAATCACAAGAATGTGCGCGTCGGGAGCTTGGAAACTCTCGGTATATCGCCCCGCAGCAGATGCGCATTTTTCCTTTGTCGCCCGCCAATCGCCGATTGCCTCCCAACTTCGCACGTCCTGCGCCACCGTAAAGCCGAATGTGCTTCCCTCGCCGTACACGCTTTTGACTTCAAGGCGGCTTTCCATTGCGGCGAGCAAACTTTGCACAATGCTCATTCCAAGCCCCGTGCCCTCAATGCCGCGGTTGCGCTTTTCCTCGATTCGCTGAAACGGCATATAGAGCTTTTCGAGGTCTTCCGCCTTGATTCCGATGCCCGTATCCGTAACGCGAACCGTGAGCGCAATGCGGTTTTCGGCGGTCTTTTCGGCAGAAATATCGAGCGTAACGCTGCCCGTCCGCGTGTATTTTACGGCGTTCGTGAGAATATTGAGAATGCACTGCTTGAGCCGTGTGTCGTCGCCCGTGAGCAAATGCGGCGTGTTCTCGTCCACATGCACGATGAGCGCAAGCCCCTTTTTTTCGGCACGCGCAGAAATCATATTCACAAGGTCGGCAACGAGTGCGCTCAAATCGTAATCGGCTGGAATAATCTCCATTTTGCCCGCTTCGATTTTGGAGAAATCAAGGATATCATTGATAATCGCCAAAAGCATTCGCGAACTCGACTGAATATCGCGCGCATAGCCTTGAATCACGTCGTCGTCAGCCTCGCGCAAAATCATCTCGTCCAAGCCTAAAACCGCGTTAATCGGCGTGCGGATTTCGTGGCTCATCGACGATAAGAAATCGCTTTTCGCCTTGCTCGCTTCCGCCGCAATTTTCAGCTCGCTTTCGAGTTTGGCTTGTTTTTCCCACATATCGAGATAGCCTTCCATATCGCGCGTCATCTTTCGCAGGCTCTTATACAGCTGTTCAATTTCGTCGCCCGTGTGAATATCGAGGTCGGGGAATGATACCGTTTTTTCGCCCTCAAAATATTTCCCCGCAATCACCGACATCGCGTTAATCGGCGTTACAACGTACTTGAGAACATAGCGATTGAACAGATACGCCACAGGAACAGCGATACACACCAACATCATTCCCAACTGCAAATTCTGTCGCCACAGCATAAGAACGCAGTGAATATGAATCGTCCACCCCTGAGAAATCGCCATTTGCACATCACTGAAAATGATAGCCGCAATCGTAATGCAGAACGCCTCGCCGAGTGAAATCGCGGTGATTTTTGCGCCGAGGATATATTTCTGGCGTGTACAGGTGCAGTATTGCGCAGTGTACAGCCAGCCAGAGCCGAGCTTGAGCTTGAGATTATCGCTTGCAAAACGGAAATAGAGCGCGATGAGAACGGTTGAAATGCTACATTCGGGGAGTGCGTCAATGAAATGGATAAAAAACGAAAGCCCTCGAAATCTGTTTCCCTCAAGCACGGTGTCTTTCATTACCGTGAACGTGAGAAACCAAAAGAACGCAAGTAAAAGCGAAAGCAGGACAGCACACAGCGGCAGATATTTTTTCTTTGTACAGAATGCGCCTTGATACGCAAGCCCCGCAGAAAGTGGCACAAGCGACAAATACGTTACGAGTGCATACAGCCCAATAAAATCGCCGTGCAGCTTGCACATTTCAGACACAAACAACTCGGCAAACGCAATCAGTCCGCAGCCCATTCCGCCAATCGCCGCCGCAAGAATGATAAAAATATCGCTGTACGCAAAGCGGAAATCTCCGACCAAAATCACCGACGCAGACGCAGTACGGCAGAGTATCACTGCCAGAGCGCACACCGTCGCCAAAACAAAACACGGCAGACGCTCGCGCCACCCAGTTCGCATAAAAGAATCTTCTATCATTGTTTCCATAGTTCCCCCTGCCGCACGCTTAATTTCAAGTGCATTCCGTTATTCTTTATTATATCACGAGATTTGCGCACTTTCACACGGGAATTTGCTACCAATTATCTTCTATATCAGCAAGTGCAATATGCGTTTTCTGCTCTTGTTGCGGGGCGGCGCGAGAAATCGGCGTTGCAGAAAGAGTTTTTTCTGCCGTCTTTTTCACCGTGAGAAGCTCCACGATTTTGTCGTAATTCTCTTTTTCTTTGCCGTCAAGTTTTCTATCGGCATAGTCAGCAGTGAACAAATCGAGCGCGGTCTTGCCCTCTTTATCCCTCAGCGTAACGTCCGCGCCGTGGGAGACCAGAAAGCCCACCGACTCCAAAGCCGTATCGCGCCATAATCCAACTTCCTTCACCGCATACATCAGCGGCGTTTTGCCCTCGTCGTCTATCGCGTTCACGTCCGCGCCAGCTTCCACAAGAAGAGCGGCAAGCCGGGTTTTCAATTCGTCCCAGTCGTAGTAAGAAGCCGCCCAGTGCAGAGCCGTTTTTCCCTTGTCGTCGCGGCGGTTCACGTCCTCTTCGTCGCATGTTTCGAGGATTTTTGAAAGAACGTAGGTTTTCGCCTCGATGTTGTAATCTGCCTCGTGTCCGTGAAAAAGCTCCATCAAAATCGTCTTCTTTTCGTTCTTGCCGTACTCGGAATTGTAGCCGTACATATAAAAGCCCGTCTTCGCTCCCGCGTCCAAAAGCACCTTCGCGCAGTCGTAGGAGCAAGTCGAAAGCGCCCACTGAAACGGCATAAAGGGCTTTCCCACAAGCACTTTTTTGCCGTTTTCGTCGATTTCTTCCTCGTAGGTGTCGATGTTCGCGCCGTGTTCGATGAGCATCTTCACCGCATTGTCCCTGTATTTTTCAATCGCAATCGGCATGGCGCAAATATTGGAGAAATATTTGGTGCTGTACTTAAAAATATACTGCTCCTCGCGCACAAGGTCGGCTTCCGCTCCCGCCTCAAGCAGAATCCTCACGATTTCGTCATAGTCGCTCACCTCGTCTTCGTAGGCAAAGCCGCTTACGCGCTCGCAGGCGACGATGAGCGGCGTTCGGTAGCCTTTGCCCTCGTTCACGTCCGCGCCCCTTTTGATGAGCTTCTTGACTTTCTCGATGTCCCGGTTTTCCACCGCGAGAATGAGTTTTGTGCGCTCCTTCTTGTATTCCCTGTGGTATCGGGCTACGGCTGCGGAGTCTTTGAGCGAATTGAGGATTCCGCCCAAAATCGGCAGGCTGAAAAGCCCTAGACTTATGCCGAAAATCCACGCCGCCACGGTCTTCGCCGCACCGTGCGCCAAAAGCGCGACAATCCCCGAAATGAGCGCGATTCCGCCCGTGAGTGCCATAAAGCAAAATACCAGAAGACCTGCCAAAATGGCTTTTCCCAATGCTTCTCCCATATTTTTCCTCCCGTCACAGTTGAATGTGTTATAAAAGGTAGGCTGTCAGAATAAAAGTATATGTTATTTCCTCAAAATTCGCTACAACTCTTTTTGCGCACCGTGCCACTATAGGAGCACTATGTAGTGTCATTATGGTAGCACTATATAATGCTCGCATAATGACACAAAGTATGCTGTCATATCGCGCTCGACGTGATAATCTTCTTGCTCGTTTCGACTTCATTCAACGAGCGGGTATGACAGAGATTCCCATGACAAGCACCAATTATGGACAGTTTGCAACGAAAAGCGGCAAAATTGTCAAGAAACTGCAAGAAATGTACCTTGACCGCAAAAAGTCTAAAGTGTATACTAAAAACATCTCACATAACAGAGGTTTGAATAAAATGCCGTATTCTGAACCGACGACTCTTGCAGTTATCGCGTGTCCTGGCGGGCAAGCCTTCGCTTCTGAAGTAGTTGCTCACCTCCGCCACATGTACAAGCATCGCTTCAGCTTGAAAAGCGACGTGATTTCTAAGCGTTACAATCTGGATAAAGCAGAACTTGTAAAGCAGATGAATTTGGACAACGATCTGAAGACGTCAGACTTGTGTATCCGCGGTCCGATTGAAAAATATCGTCCGCCTGTCTTTGAAATCAAGACTCGTTTCACCTTTTTTGCAAATGGGGAGTTCAAAACCGAACTTCTTGAAAGCGTGCGCGGAAAAGATGTTTTCATCTTCCAGGACGTTGAAAATCACGAAGTTCTTTCACTCAACGACGGAGCAACAAAACAGGTGTTGTCTGTCAACGACCACGTTATGACGCTTCTGGTTACTATCGACGCAGTGCGTCAGGCGGGAGCAAAGCAGATTACGCTCGTTGTTCCAGCGTATCCGTACAGCCGCCAGCACAAAAAGAAGGGAAGAGAGGGACTTACCGCAAGTCTTTTGGGTCATTTCTATGAGTTTATGGGCGTTACTCGCTTAATCACGCTCGACATTCACTCACGAGAAATCGTAAACGCTTTTAACACAACTCACCTTGAAAATCTTCACGCTTCCTATCAGATTATCCGTGAGCTTTCTAAAATCGTCAATTTGCAAGGCGAAAACAAAGAAAATCTTGTCGTCGTTTCTCCAGACACAGGCGCGATTGACCGCAACAAGTTCTATGCAACAGGCTTGAAAGTGCCGCTTGCGATGATTTACAAAGAACGGGATTATTCTGTTGTAACACAGGACGCAAAGAACACGAACATCAAGAGCGTAAAGCTCTTAGGCGATGTTCACGGCAAAGTCGCATTTATGGCTGATGATATGCTCGGTACGGGTGGCACGCTGCTCAAGGCTATGGAGTTCTTGCACAACTCAGGCGCGACAAAGGTTATCGCTGCGATTTCATTGCCGTTCTTCACGGGCAACGCAATCAAGCAGTTTGACGAAGCGTATGAAAAGGGCTTGTTCTATCGCATCATCGGAACAAATGCCGTGTATCACGAAGAGCTTTTGAAGCGCGAATGGTACATCAGCACGAACGTCAGCGGCTTGTTCGCAAACGTTATCACGCGATTGCACCACGACCAAGGCTTGAGCGATTTGCTTGAAAACCGCGACATCATCGAGCGCTTGATTAAAAAATCAACAGGAGAAGATTCTTCAGAAGAATAAATTTTCTTGAAAATCTTTCTTTTCATAAAAAAATCGGACATTGAAAAATGCCCGATTTTTATTTGATTCTGTTACGAAAGGTCTGCCAAAAAATAATACCCTTCCCTGCCGCATTGCAAGAAATTTACAATCGCACGGTTTCAACAGAAAAATCTTTGCTTTGATGAGGTCCCACTGCACATCGGACAACGCCGAGCGGA